>JANXXW010000023.1 GCA_025350425.1 Rhodospirillales bacterium | reverse complement strand
CGCCGTTCGTTCGCCGCGCGGCAAAGCGTAACCAGCAAGTAAAAGATTGTCGGTGACACTGCTTTGCGTGAAGACGCGATGGCCTTCGATGACATGGGCCAGCCCCATCGCGCCGGCGCGACCGGGGTCGATACTGCGCAGGCTTGAGCCGGCGAAGATCGCTTCGCCCACGGTCCATGGGATGAGGCCCGAGATTGCCCGCAAAAGCGTAGTTTTGCCGGCGCCGTTTGGCCCCAGCAAGGTGACCAGTTCGCCGGCGCGGATCTGCAGGTCGACGCCGTGCAGAACGCCGACCTTGCCGTATCCGGCGTGAAGGCCGCTGACACGCAGGAGAGGTTCAGGCTCCGAGATAGACACTGACAACCTCCTTGTGCGCCCGGATTTCCGACGGAGTGCCGTAGGCCAGTATGCGACCGAGATTGAGCACGGTCACGCGATCACAGATATCGAAGATCAGGTCGGCATGGTGCTCTACCAGCAGGACCGCCACCCCCTCGCGGCTGATCGCCTTGATTAGCGCGCCAAGGCGTTTGATCTCCTGCACCGAAAGGCCAGCGGCGGGCTCATCAAGCAGCAACAGGCGCGGATGCAGCATCAGCGCACGGGCAATTTCCAGAAAGCGAAGTTCGCTGTGCTGCAAACGGTCGGCGCGAATACCAGCAAGGTTGTCCAACCCCACCGCAGTGAGCGCCTGCATCGCCATTGCCTTGATGCGTCGTTCGTCGGCGCGGGCGCGTGGCAGCGAGAGGAGCGCCTCGACGAAACTGGCTTGGCCCGCGAGGGTGCCGCCGACCATAACGTTCTCAAGCACGGTTTCCTCACCGATCACGCGCGGTGTTTGGAAGGTGCGGCATATGCCGTCTGCGGCACGCCCCACGGGACGGCCGGCGGCAAGAGCCATTTCGCCGAGCGCCATCGTGCCCCGTTGTGGTTTGTAGTAACCCGAGATCACGTTGAGCGTCGTCGTTTTGCCACTGCCGTTCGGCCCGATCAGCCCATGCACCTCGCCGGGTTCGACCACCAGATCCAAACCGTCGATCGCCTTGAGGCCGCCGAATGCCAGTAGGATTCCTGAGAGTTGAAGCCGCTGCTTTTTGCGCGCGGTGCTCAGGAGCGCCTGTAACGCCTGGTGCTGCGGCAGGATCGCGCGCTCGGACGGAAGGGCTTTTCGGCTTTCCCGGTCGAGCAAGGCGGCGATACCGCCAGGCATGGCCAGCACGATCAACAACAAAAGACCAGCGTAGACGAACGTGGACCACGCGGCTAAGGGGGCAGCGACTTCCGGCAGAAGTGTCAGCAAGATAGTGCCGAGCAGCGGACCCAGGATCGATCCGCGGCCACCGATCAGGATCGCGATAAAGAACAGCAGCGACAGGTCGAACGTGAAGGCATCGGGGGTGATGTAGGTTTGCAGGCTGGCGAACAGGCCGCCCGCGAGGCCCGCGGCAGCACCGGCGAACAGGAAGACGCTGACCAGCACCTTGGGCTTGGAGATACCGCATGCCTCTGCAGCTACCTCTGCATCGCGCGTTGCGATCAAGGCGCGGCCGAAACGGCTTTGCGCCACATTCGCTGTCATAATCGTAAAAGCGATCGCAAGTCCCACGCTGAGCCAGTAGAGCCCCCACGGCGTATCGAATGGGGGGCGCAGGCTGGGGCCGGACAGGCCGATGCCGCCCCCCGTCACGTCCTGCCAGCCCAAAGCCACCTGCGTGACGATCGTGGCAAAGCCCAGGGTGCTCATCGCGAAGTAGAAGGTTCGTAGGCGCAACGCGGGCAGGCCGACGACGAGGCCGAAGATGGCGCCGACCCCCATCGCTGCGATCAGCGCGAGTGCCGGGTGCACCTCCGGTATTACATTTCCAGCGGCAAGGATGGAGGCGGTGTAGGCGCCTAGTGCGAACAATGCGACGTAGCCGATCGCCAGCTGGCCTGCAAAGCCCACGATCAGGTTCAGCCCGGCAATGAGCACCCAGTAGATCGCCGCACGGGTGCCGATCAGCGCACGATACTCGTTGCCTGTAAGCGGGAGGAGCAGCAGCACGCCCAAAATTGCCACGTAGAACCAGGCGGTCATCGTTTTGGGACGTGTCACGTCGATCAGACCCTCCGGGCGGAAGAGGAACCGAACAGGCCCTGGGGTACTGCGAGGAGGATGGCGATGAACATAACAAACACCGCGACGGACGCGAAAATGCCGCCGACGGCGAAGTTGGCAGCTTGCTGGAATAAACCGAGCGCCACTCCTCCGATCACCGCGCCGCGATTGTTTCCAAGCCCGCCGAGAGCCACAGGAATGAAGCCGTAGAAGTTCAGCTGCGGCCCGTTGGCGAAAAAGGCCAGCAGTAACTGGCCACCGGAAAACCCGGCAAGCCCACCGACCATGGCTGCCAAAGCATAGCTGGCCACCCGGAGATTGCGTTCAGGCAGTCCCAGCGCACGGGCTGCGAAGTTGTCTTCCGCCACGGCGAGAAAGGCTCGGCCGATCAGGGTGCGGCGATACAGATATTCGAGGGCTGCGATCGTCACGGCACAGGTGACGACGGGAAGCCAGTATTTCTCGTCCCAGATGCCTTCGCCGATCCCGAGCAGCCGGGGAAACGGCTGTGGTTCCGTGCTCCATTCGGTTGCGGTTATCTGCTGGATCATCAGCGCGAATGCGAGGGTGGACAGCACATAAAGATGTTGGTCTAGACTTTTCAAAACGGGACGCACGGCCACGAATTCGGTCAGTACGCCAATGGCGGCGCAGACGAGCAATGTTGCCGCCAACCCCACGACAATGGGCAGACCGAGCCGCAGGATGAACAACGATCCGAGCACACCGCCCAGCATTCCCAGCTGCCCGGCGGTGAAGCTCATCACCCGCGACGTCGCAAACATCGTGTTGTAGGTGATGCCGATGAGCGCGTACACCGCGCCCACCGCCAGCCCTGAGGCAATAATCGAGTAAAGCATTCCGAGGACGCCTCAGCTGTAGCCGGGCGCCAGCGTGAATGATCCATCCTTGGCCGAGTTCGCCGCCGACATCACCACTTCGTCAGTTGGGTAGCCGTTATGTTGGTCGACGGAATAGGTGTAGTCACCGAAGACGCCGGGGTATGCCTTTAGGCTGTTCCAGTAGCCGATGATTGAATCGCTGGAGGTGGAGCCGGTGACCTCGATTGCCGTGGTGACAAGATTGATGGCATCGTATCCCGCTGCCACCCACCAGAGCAACGTATCGGAAAGATCGACCTTGCTCTTAAGGCGCGCGACGAATTCCGCACTGCGCGGCGGCAAGTGACCCGCGGCGTCGAATGAGCAACTTTTGTAGCCGACCGCATAGACGTTCGCCCAATTTTCCTTGGCGCTGACAAGGCTGCCGATTTCGCCAGACGACAACGAAGGATGGCCCACAAACGGCACGTTCCAGCCCATTGTGCCGCGGGTGTTGAGCAGGCGGGCGATCATGCCCGTCGATACGCTCCACAGGATAATCGCCTCGGCACCAGCCGTGCGAGCCCGTAGCATGTCTGGCGTCATGTCAGGCTGGGTCGCGTCGATGTTGGCGATATAGACCACATCCGCTCCATCGGCCTTGAAAGCTGCGGCCGAGGCCTTGGCAGCGGTGACACCGTAACCGGTTGTGTCACCAAATACGGCAATTCTTTTCGCCTTGACGATCTTCAGGGCGTAGCCGCGCACGGCGTCATCCCACTGGCCGTTGGCAGGTGCCATGCGGAAGGCATTGGGATATTTCTTGGTGTCGATCAGGCTGTCTACCACGCAAGGATGGATGTTGGGCATCTTGCTGCGTGCCATCACGGCCGTGGTCGCCAGCGATTCGCCCGAATTGGTGGGCCCCCAGATCGCATCGACCTTAAGCTGGCTGATAAGTTCTTGTGTAGCGTTCACAGCCTTTGTGGGATCGCCCTGGGTGTCGCGCGTGATGATCTCGACCTTGCGGCCTTTCACTCCTCCGGCGGCATTGATGGCGTCGGTAGCAAACACAACGCCTCGGTTGAAGCCGATGGCCGGCGCAGAGCTTGCGCCGGTGAGCGAGGCCAGCCATCCGATCCGGATGGGTTCAGTGGCGGCATGTGCCGTCCGACCGAGTGTGGCGGCGGAGGTTGCGGCAACGGCACTTAACCCGAGTGTGCGGCGTGTGATCAGCATGGCGTTGGTCTCCCGTTAGGATTGTCGCATGCCCCGTCTTGTGCGGGACTGATAGCGCTATTACCGAGCGCGATTCTGCGCCCTCTCTCGATTGAAGGTAAACCCCCAGCCAGGTCGTTCTGGAACAATCGCATCACCGTTCTCGAATTCCAGGCTCTCGTTATAGAGCGGCGAGAACCACGGCATGTATTCGAGAAATATGGAGTTCGACAGCCCGCCGAGCACTTGCAGCGAGGTCTCGGGAAAAAGATGGCTCGAGACGGGCACATCATGGCTCTCCGCCATGTGCGCAACACGAACGAATTCGCTGACGCCACCGACCCGCTGTAGATCCGGCATCAGGATATCGGCGGATCGCAGTTCGAGCATCCGGCGAAAGCCGTAGCGGGTGTATTCCGTCTCGCCGCTGGCAATGGGCGTGTCGAGCGCCTGTGCCACCCTGGCCAGACCCGCCAGATCCCATGCGGGCAGGGGTTCTTCGAACCAAGTCAGATTGAACTCCTCCAGCATCCGCCCCAGACGGATCGCTTCGGACTCGGTCTTGCCCTGGTTGGCGTCGGCCATCAGCCTGATGTCCGGACCGATGGCGTCCCGCACGGCGCGGACTCTTGCGATATCCTCGCGTGGGTCGGCAAGGCCAAGGCGCATCTTCATCGCCTTCCAGCCGGCCTGCTTGAAGCCGAGCGCTTCGTCGACCAGGGCTTCTATACTGCGATCGAGCCACAGGCCGCCGCTATGATACGCGGGGATGCGGCTTTTGGCCCCTCCCAGCATGCGGTAGATCGGCATATTCCGGGCCTTGCCGAGGGCATCCCATAACGCGCCGTCGATCGCCGAGATGCCCACGACGGAGACGCCCTGGTGGCCGAGGAAATTGATGCTTGTCCACGCCCGCGCCCAGAATGCGGCGATATGGCCGGCATCGAAGCCGACGATCACATCCGTTAGGTCCTCCACCATTTGCACCAGGACCTTGGTGCGGCGGTTGTTGAGGGTGAAGATGAGGTTCTCACCGCTTATCCCTTCATCGGTGTGCACGGTGACCAGGATGCAGCCAAACCCTGTTAGTTGGCCCAGCGCGCTGCCGATGGGCTTGTCCATCTGCATCGGCACGACCAGCGTTTCGATTTTTGTAACTTTCATCGGGCTGCCTCGGTTCGTGTGGTGGGACCAGTGGCATAGCGTGCGAAGATGGCGGGGTTTGGATCGCAGCCCAGTCCTGGCCCTTCCGGCACGGCGAGCTTGCCGTCATGCGGACGCACCCAAGGGTCGAACGGATTGGCCTCCATCTCCAGCCACAGGACCTCGATCAACGGGTTCTCGACCAGCGCGGCGGCGATATGCAGCGTGGCGATGAAGCCCGGGCCGAAATAGGGGCTGTGCGGGGCGACACCGATGGCATTGGCTTGGCAGAGATTGATGACCCTGATCATCTCGCTGATGCCGCCAAGCTTGGTGACGCTAGGCTGCGCGATATCGATGGCCCCGGCGTCGATCAGGCTCTTGAAGCCGAACAGGCCTGCCACGTTTTCGCCTGCCGACAACGGAATGCCGTGGCGCCGGAGGCTGGCGAGGCCGCCAATGTCCTCCGGCGGCCACACCGGCTCCTCCAGCCACAACAGACCATCCGATGACATCGACTGTGCCATTTCATGAGCCTTTAGCGGCAACCAGGCGCAATTGACATCAAGCATCACGCGCGCGTCGCCGGCGGCCTTGTTTGCGACCAGCACATCTTCGCGCGTGGTCTGGTGCAGCTTGACCGCTCGATAGCCTTCCTTGACGGCGTCTGTGACGTTTTTCGCCAGCAGGTCGTGCGTCGTATAGTTGAGCAGGCTTGCATAGGCATCCAGCTTGCCTGGTCTGCTGCCGCCGAGCAGCCTCCAGATCGGCTGTCCCGTGCGTTTTCCCAGCAGGTCCCACAAA
>JANXXW010000011.1 GCA_025350425.1 Rhodospirillales bacterium | reverse complement strand
CCGGAACTGGCGGGCGGTCGCTAGACCTTTTCCACCTGGCTGTATTCCAACTCGACCGGTGTGGAGCGGCCGAAGATCGAGACGCTGACCTTTACGCGGCCCTTTTCCTCATCCACTTCCTCAACTGTGCCGTTGAAGCTGGTGAATGGGCCATCGGCCACGCGCACTTGCTCGCCGATCTCGAACAGGACGGCGGGGCGCGGACGTTCGACGCCTTCCTGGGCCTGCTTCATGATCCGATCGGCCTCCGCCTCGCTGATCGGGCTTGGCCGCAGCTTGGTGCCGAGGAAGCCGGTGACCTTGGGCGTGTCCTTGACCAGATGCCACGCGTCGTCGGTCAGTTCCATCTTGACCAGGACGTAGCCGGGGAAAAACTTGCGCTCGGCGCTGACCTTCTGGCCACGACGCAGCTCCACCACTTCCTCTGAGGGGACAAGCACCTCCTCAAACTGATCGGCCAGACCGTGCTGGGCCGCCTGTTCCTTGATCTGCTGGGCGATTTTCTTTTCGAACCCGGAATAGACGTGAACCACATACCAACGTTTTGCCATTGCCGTGTTCCCTCAGATTCCGGCGCCAAAAAGCGCGCGGACGGCAATGCCGATGATCTGGTCAGCGATGAAGAAGAAAGCGGCGGCGAATGCCGCCATAACGAAGACAAGGCCGGTGGTGACGAGCGTCTCCCGGCGGGAAGGCCAAGTGACCTTGGTCACTTCGACACGGACCTCGCGCAGGAACCGTAAAGGTTGGAACGCCACGCCACTCATTGCTTCTCGAAGCCTCTCAACAGATCACCGAACGGGAAATCGCCCGGCGTCGTCACCTCCATGCCGTAGCGGCGGGGAGGCTTGGCAGGTTACGCGCGGCGAGGCGGGCGCTTGGCAGGGGTGGAGGGTCTCGAACTCTCAACCTCCGGTTTTGGAGACCGGCGCTCTAGCCAATTGAGCTACACCCCTGCATCGCCAAGCACCCGGAAGGCTCCAGGATGCGTGAAGTTCGTGCGCTGCCTGAAACCCATGTCCGGGGCCGCTAGAAAGGTCGCGCGGGCTCGAATGTCAAGTCGCGCCGGTCATGTGAGGGCCACGAGGATGAGAACGATGCCCAGAGTGGCCACGAGAAACGCCACGGAGCGCAGCACGGGAAGGCCAGTGGCGTAGAGCGGCACATAGATCAGGCGGGCCCAGAAATAGAGTTCGGCGCCGGTCACGGTCAGCCAGCTATGCCGCCCGGCGACGTGGGCGATCAGCACCGCCGCGGCGAAGAACGGGAAGGTCTGCATGTAATTGGCGAAGGCGCGCTCGACGCGGGCGGGGATGCCGGTGAGCGCCTTTTTCTCGTCGCGCGGCCCCATGCCGTAGCTGGGACCGAACTGGGCGACGCGCAGCTGGCCGGTGGCCACGACGTGGACCAGGCCGAGCACGATGGCCCAGGCGAGCATGGTGAGTTCTGTGGTCATGCGACGCCTTTACCTACAACGAGCACTCACCCCAATCCCTGCCGCGCCTCGGTCGCCAGCACGTCGGCGCGCTCGTTCATCGCATCGCCGGAATGGCCGCGCACCCACCGCCACTCGACCGTGTGGTTGGCGGTGATATCGAGCAGGCGGCGCCAGAGATCCATGTTGGCGACGGGGTCGCCGGCGGCGTTGCGCCAGTTGCGGCGCACCCAACCGGTGTGCCAGCGGGTGATGCCGTTGCGCACGTATTCGCTGTCGGTGTGGAGCACGACCTCGCAGTGGCGCTTCAGCGATTCCAGCGCGGCGGCGGCGGCGGTCAGTTCCATGCGGTTGTTGGTGGTTGCGCGGTCGGCGCCGGACAGTTCGCTCACATGGCCTTTATAGCGGAGCACGGCGCCCCAGCCGCCCGGGCCGGGGTTGGGCTTGCAGCCGCCATCGGTCCAGATGTCGATGGGGTCGGGAGTTTCAGAGGCCATAGGCGTGTTCGTTCTGTGCGGTCAGATGGAAGCGGAGGCGGCGAATATAGGGCATCGGGTCCTTGCGGGTGACCATGGCGCCGGCTGGCGTGTTGATCCAGTCGAACACGCGGGTGAGGGCGAAACGCAACGCGGCGCCCTGGCATAGCGCCGGGAGGGCGGAGCGCTCGGCGGCCAGCAGCGGGCGGGTGGCGCCGTAGGCGGCGAGCAGGGCGCGGGCGCGGGTGACGTTGAGGGAGATGTCGGGCTCGAAGCACCAGGCGTTGATGCAGACGGCGATGTCGTAGGCCAGGATGTCGGTGGCGGCGAAATAGAAGTCGATCAGGCCGGACAGGCGGCCGTCGAGGAAGAAGACGTTGTCGGGGAACAGGTCGGCGTGGATGTGACCGATCGGGAGGCTGTTCGGCCAGGTGGCGAGAATCCTCGCATGGGCGCGCTCCAGTTCGGTCCCGAGGCCGGGCCAGATGGCGTCGGCGTCGGGCAGGCAGCGGGCGAGGAGCGGCGCCCAGCTGGACGGGCCGAGGGCGTTGGGGCGGGTCGGCGCATAGTCGGCGCCGGCTTCGTGCAGGGCGGCCAGGGCGGTGCCGAGTGGGGCGCAATGTTCGGGGCGCACGCGCCGGGGCCAGATGCCGGGCAGGAAAGTGGTGATGGCGGCATGGCGGCCGCAGAGTTGGCGTAACGCGGCGCCGTCGCGCGCCTTGACCGGCAGCGGGCAGGAGATGCCGCGTTCGGCCAGGTGTTCCATCAGGCCGAGGAACCACGGCAGCTCGACCGGATCGACGCGGCGTTCATACAGCGTGAGGATGAAGTCGCCGGTCGTGGTGCGGAGCGAGAAGTTGCTGTTCTCCACGCCTTCGGCAATGCCGCGAAAGGCGACGAGGCTGCCGAGGTCATACTCGGCCAGGTAGGCAACAAGCGCCTCGTCGGAGACTTCGGTGTAGACGGCCATAGGCTAGACGGCGAGCACGTCCGCGCTGGCGAGCGGGACGGGAAGCTTGAACACCACGTCCTCCTGCGTCACCTGCCGCTCCTCGATGTCGAGCGTGTAGCGGGTGGCGATGCGCTCCAGGAGTTGTTCGACCAGGATCTCGGGGGCGGAGGCGCCGGCGGTGATGCCGAGGGTCTGCACGCCGTCCAGCACGGACCAGTCGAGGTCAGCGGAGCTGGGCAGCAGCACGGCGCGGCGGGCGCCGCTGCGTTCGGCGACCTCGCGGAGGCGCAACGAGTTCGACGAGTTCGGGCTGCCGATGACGAGCACAAGGTCCGAATCCACCGCGATAGCTTTGACGGCGGCCTGGCGGTTGGTGGTGGCGTAGCAGATGTCTTCGCGCTTCGGCCCTTCGATGTTGGGGAAGCGCGCGCGCAGGATGGCGACGATCTCGGCGGTGTCGTCCACCGAAAGGGTGGTTTGGGTGATGAAGGCCAGGCGGTCGGTGCGGATGGGGATCACGCGACGGGCTTCGTCGGCGTCCTGCACCAGCGTCATGGCGCCGACGGGAAGTTGGCCCATGGTGCCCTCGACCTCGGGGTGGCCGGCGTGACCGATCATGAGGATGTGGCGCGTGTCGGGGCCACCGCCGGCGAAGTGGCGCTCGGCTTCGCGGTGGACCTTGGAGACGAGGGGGCAGGTGGCGTCGAGATACAGGAGGTGGCGGCGCTCGGCTTCGGCGGGCACCGATTTGGGTACGCCGTGGGCGGAGAACACGACGTGGCCGTCCTCGGGCACCTCGTCGAGTTCGTCCACGAACACGGCGCCCTGGCGCTCGAGCTGCTCCACCACGTAGCGGTTATGGACAATCTCGTGGCGGACGAAGACCGGGGCACCGTAGCGGCGCAGGGCCTCCTCGACGACGCGGATGGCGCGGTCGACGCCGGCGCAGAAGCCGCGCGGGCCGGCCAGCAGGACGCGAAGGCGGGGCAGGGGGGCGGAGGTGGGTTGCATGTTGTCCATTGCGCCGTTGTCCACTAAGCGAGCGGCACTCACAATGCGCGCCTCACATTTATGCGACAATGCGCCCCAACGCTGCCTGGAGTACTGGATGCCGTTCGTGTCGTCTGACATCGCGATAACCCTGCGTTCCATTGGTCTGCGGCCAGCGATGCTTGCCGTGTTGTTTGCCGTCGCAGGCTGCGCGGGAGAGGACAAATTTCCACCAGCCTGCCCGGAGCTGACGCTCCTGCCAGACGCAGCTGATTTATCCAGGTTCCGGCCCAGTGGGCGTGACATCACCGATATGGTGCTGGACGCGAAGATCACAGCGGTGCCTGCGCAATGCTCCCGCCCGAACGCGCAAACGGTGGTGGCGAAGATGAACGTGAACTTCGCCGTGTCGCGTGGGCCGGCAGCGGTGGGGCGCAGCGCAGCATTGCAGTATTTCGTGGGCGTGACCGAGGGCGGCCGCGTGCTGGACGAGCAGGATTATCAGATCGGGGTGGCGTTCCCGTCCAACATCGACACGGTGGCGCTGAGCGGCGAGGAGATCACGTTGAACTTCCCGGTCAATCCGCAGCAATCGGCCGCGGCGTATCAGATCTATGTGGGCTTCCGGCTGACGCCCGAGCAGCTGGCGGCGAACCGGGCACGCGGCACGCGTTAAAAAGGCGCGGTTGAACCACCCGGCGGAATGAGTAATGATGTCGGCGTTCGAACTATCCCGTGCGGGAGAGCGCAGGCCTTCGGGCCTGCCGCCGAAGGCGCAACCGGTCCCCGGAAACGCTCAGGCAAAAGGACCGCTTCGGGAGCAAGAGCCTCTGGAAAGCCGGCCGGCATCGGCCGCACCGACGGAGTAAGTGCGTCCCATACTGGACGTGTGAATCTCTCAGGTACAAGTGACAGAGGGGGGCCGGTCTGGCGGCGATCATGCCGCAGAGCGATCTTGCGCGGAGTTCGACCAGTATGCCGAGTGACTCAGAAGCGACCGGACCCGAGATCGGGCCGATCAACGAAATGTTCGATTCGTTCGGGCTCGAGCCATACAAAACCACGCCGCTGGACCAACTGCATCGCGACCTCGGCGCCAAAATGGTGCCGTTCGCGGGCTACGAGATGCCGCTGCAGTATCCAACGGGCGTGATGGCGGAGCACCTGCACTGTCGCGCGGCGGCGTCCCTGTTCGACGTTTCGCACATGGGACAGGCGAGCTTGCACGGCCACGGCGCCACGGCGGCGCTGGAGCGGCTGGTGCCAAGCGATATCGCGGCATTGGCACCGATGCGGCAGCGCTACACGGTGCTGACCAACGAGCTGGGCGGCATCCTCGACGATCTGATAGTGGGCCGGGTTGGCGAGCGGCTGTTCCTGGTGGCCAATGCCAGCCGTAAGGATGCCGATTTTCGGCACATCATCGGGATGCTGCCGGATGGCGTGACCCTGGAGGAGCACGAGGACCGGGCGCTGCTGGCGTTGCAGGGACCGGCGGCGGCGGCGGTGTTCGCCAGGCTTGCTCCGGGCGACGCGCTGGGGTTCCTGGGGATGGGCGAGATGGCGGTGGCCGGCGTGCCGTGCCTGGTCTCGCGCTCGGGCTACACCGGCGAGGACGGGTTCGAGATCTCGGTGCCGGCCAAGCGCGCGGAAGAACTGGCGCGGGCGCTGCTGGCGGAACCGGAGGTGAAGCCGGCTGGGTTGGGCGCGCGGGATAGCCTACGGCTGGAGGCCGGGCTGTGCCTGTACGGCGCCGACCTCGACGAGTTGACCACGCCGATCGAGGCGGGACTCGGCTGGGTGATCGGCAAGCGGCGGCGCCAGGAGGGCGGCTTCCTGGGCGAGGTGGTAATCCGCGACCAGTTGAAGATCGGCCCGCCGCGAATGCGCGTGGGCATTCGTCCGGATGGCCGCGCGCCGGCACGGGCATTGACCGAGATCGGCGCTACGGACGGCACGCGGGCCGGGAACGTCACTTCGGGCGGGTTCTCGCCGACGTTGAGCGCGCCGATCGCCATGGGCTACGTCCGCCGCGACCTCGCCGCCGAGGGCACGCCGCTCGAATTGATGGTGCGCGGGCAAAAGCTGCCCGGCCGCGTCGTGCCGCTGCCGTTCGTCCCACACCGCTATATCCGCTGAAGGAGCGTTCCATGGCCGAAACACGTTTTACCAAGGCACATGAGTGGGTGTCGCTCGACGGCGATATCGCGACCGTGGGGATCACCGACCACGCGCAGGAGGCGCTGGGCGATGTGGTGTTCATCGAATTGCCGGAGCCGGGACGCGCGGTGCAGCACAGCGAGCCCTGCGCCGTGGTCGAGAGCGTGAAGGCGGCGTCTGACGTGTACGCGCCGCTGGAGGGCGAGGTGATCGAGCACAACGTGGCCTTGGTGGCGGACCCGGCGCTGGTCAATCGGGAAGCGACGACGGGCGGATGGTTCTTCAAGTTGAAACTGACGAACCCGGCCACGTTCGCCGAACTGATGACCCACGACCAATACGACAAATTTGTCGCGGAATCGGCCTGATGGATGTCCTGGCCGAGCTGACGGCGCTGGAGGCACGGGATTCGTTTGTCGCGCGTCACGTGGCGCCGAGCGAGAGCGAGATCGCGGGGATGTTGGCCGTGTTGGGCGTGGCCAGCCTGGGCGAATTGGCGAACCGCACGGTTCCGGGCGCGATCCGCACGCAACAGGCGATGGACCTACCGCCGGCGATCGACGAGGCCGGCGCCATTGCCGAACTGCGCGAATTGGCCGGGCGGAACGTGCTGAAGAAGTCATTGATCGGGCAAGGCTATCACGGCACGCACACCCCGCCGGTCATCCTGCGGAACGTGCTGGAGAGTCCGGGCTGGTACACGGCCTACACGCCGTATCAGGCGGAGATCGCGCAGGGCCGGCTGGAGGCGCTACTGAATTTCCAGACCATGGTGTGCGAGCT
>JANXXW010000570.1 GCA_025350425.1 Rhodospirillales bacterium | reverse complement strand
TGCTGCGGGCGGCGCTGCCAGGGGTGGCGGTGACCACCGCCGTCGATGTGCTGCCGGTGGTGCGCGAATATGAGCGCACGCTGGCGACCATCCTGAACGCCTCGGTGATGCCAGCCGTCTCCACCTATGTCGGGCGGCTCGCAGATCGCCTGGCAGAGTCGGGGGTGTCGGCACCATTGCTGCTGATGCAGTCCAATGGCGGGGTCGCGGGAGTGGCCACGATCAGGCGAGCGCCAGCGCTCACAGCGCTGTCCGGCCCGGCGGCGGGTGTGGTGGGCGCGCGGGCAGTGGCGGCTGCGGCCGGGATCGCGGACCTCATCACGGTGGACATCGGCGGCACCAGCGCTGATATCAGCCTCATCAAGGGCGGGCGCATCGGGCTGACCCAGGCGGGCCGCGTGGGCGAGTGGCCGCTGCCGTTGCCGATGGTGGATATGGTGACGGTGGGCGCGGGCGGCGGCTCCATCGCCCGCATCACGGACGGTACGTTGTCTGTCGGGCCGGCCAGCGCGGGGGCCGAGCCGGGGCCGGCCTGCTACGGCCATGGCGGCATGGCCGCCACGGTGACCGACGCCCATGTGGTTCTCGGCCACTTGCCCCCGTCGCTGCTGGGCGGGCGGATGCGGCTCGATCCCGCGCAGGCCGAAGCGGCGATCCGGCGCGAGGTGGCCGAGCCGCTGGGGCTGGACCTTCATACGGCGGCACGCGGCATCCTGGCGATTGCGGATAGCAACATGGTGGGCGCCATCCGCGTGGTATCGGTAGAGCGGGGGCATGATCCGCGCGACTTCACGCTGGTGCCGTTCGGCGGCGCCGGTCCCTTGCACGGCACGGCGCTGGCGGAACTGCTGGGCATCCGTACCGTGCTGATCCCGCCCGCGCCCGGTGTGCTGTGTGCGGAGGGATTGCTGGGCGCAGACCTCAAGGCGGAGTTCCATCGCACCCTGCCCCGCGCCGGCGTGCCGGACGAAACCGCGGCCAATGCGCTCGGGGCCGTGCTGCGCGCGGAGGCGGAGGCGTGGCTGATCGCGGAACAGGTAGCCGAGGCGGATCGTGGGTTCGAGATCGTGGCTCTCATGCGCTATGAAGGTCAGGGCGGCGAACTGGCCGTGCCATGGGGCGGCGCGGCCTCCATCGCCAAGGCCGCTTTCAGCGCGGCGCACCAGACGCTTTACGGTTTCACCATGGAAGCGCCGGTCGAACTGGTGACGTTGCGGGTGGAGGCCACGGGCCGGATGCCAGCGCCGGTGACACCGCGGATCGCACCCGCGCCGATGCCGGAGCCCGAGGAAGTCCGCACGGTGCATTTCGCGGCCGGGACGATGCGCGTCCCGGTGCTGGCACGGCACAAGCTGGGTGCCGGTACCGCGTTCGATGGACCCGCAATTGTCACACAACTGGACGCCACGACCTTGATTCCGCGCGGATGGCACGCCGAAATCCACGTGTCTGGATCCATGATCCTGCGCCGGGACCACGCGGCGTAGCCTGAAGCCAACGTCACGCATTCATACAAGCTGACTGTTCGTAAAACCGAACGGCGTCTTTATGCTTTCTTTATGTCGGGACAATTCATGATGTCTCGTATCTTTACGCCGGCTCCTGTAGATCGGCCGCAAGCTATCGAATGGAATCTGTCATGTTGGACGTCATCTACCTAGTCGGTGGCTGTGCCTTTTTTGTCGTGGCGGTGCTGTATACCGTCGCTTGCGATCACCTGTGAGATCCTGAAATGACTTTTGATTACGCGCTCGGCGCCGCCGTCACGATCGGCCTGCTGTTTTACCTCGTCTACGCCCTGATACGCCCCGAGCGGTTCTGAGGAGCACGCAGACATGACGATCAACGGATGGGTGCAGATCGCACTCTTTTGCGTATTGCTGATATTACTGGTCAAGCCGTTCGGCGGCTACATGACGAGGGTGTTCAATGGTGAACGCACGTTCCTGCGCGTAGTTCTGCGGCCAATTGAGATCGTGCTTTATCGTGTCTCTGGCGTGCGGGAGAACGAGGAGCAGCACTGGGTCGTTTACGCAGTGTCGATGCTGTTGTTCAGCGTTGCGGGCTTCGTTTCGCTGTACGCATTGCAGCGTCTCCAGGCTGTGCTTCCTTTCAATCCGCAGAACCTTGACCCGGTCGGCTCCGACCTCGCACTCAACACTTCGATTAGCTTCATCTCCAATACCAACTGGCAGTCCTACACGCCGGAAAGTACGATGAGTTATCTCGTCGAGATGGCCGGACTGACGGTGCATAACTTCCTTTCGGCGGCGACTGGCATCGCGATCGCCATGGCACTCATCCGAGGATTTTCGCGACGCTCAGCCAAGACCGTGGGGAATTTCTGGGTCGATATGACCCGTTGCACATTGTACATTCTGCTGCCGTTCTCGATCATCGCCACGCTGTTTTTCGTGTGGCAGGGTGTCCCGCAGAACCTCCATGCTTACACCGAGGCCACGACGCTTGAGGGTGTGAAGCAGATAATCGCGCAGGGTCCGGTTGCTTCGCAGGAAGCGATCAAGATGTTGGGCACCAACGGTGGCGGCTTCTTCAACGCGAACTCCGCACATCCGTTCGAGAACCCGACCGGACTGACCAACCTGGTGCAAATGCTGCTGATCTTCTCGATCGGCGCTGCCCTTACCAACGTATTCGGCCGCATGGTCGGTGACCAGCGCCAGGGTTGGGCTGTATTTGCCGTGATGGGCCTGCTGTTCCTCGCCGGCGTGTTCGTCACCTATCCGATCGAAGCTGGCGGCAATCCCGCTTTCGCTGCGATGCATATCGACAGCGCCGCAAGCAGCTTGCAGGCGGGTGGCAACATGGAAGGCAAGGAAGTCCGGTTCGGCATCACCAACTCCGCGCTGTTCACTGTCATCACGACCGACGCCTCATGTGGTGCCGTGAACACCATGCATGACAGCCTGCTTCCACTGGCCGGCATGGTACCGCTGATCAACATGATGTTGGGCGAGATCATCTTTGGCGGCGTCGGCTCAGGCCTTTACGGTATGCTCGCCTTTGCCATCATCGCAGTCTTTGTCGCTGGCCTGATGGTTGGACGAACGCCCGAATATCTCGGCAAGAAGATCGAAGCCAAGGAAGTGAAGATGTGCATGCTCGCCATCCTCATCCTACCGCTCTCGATCCTCGGCTTCACGGCCCTTGCCGTGCTGCTGCCGGTGGGCACGGGCGCCACATCGAACGCCGGGCCGCACGGTTTCAGCGAGATCCTGTATGCCTACACTTCTACCACTGCCAACAATGGCAGTGCGTTCGCCGGCCTGTCCGCCAACGTGCCCTTCTGGAACATCACCCTGGGCATCGCGATGCTTGTGGGCCGCTTCCTGTTCGTGCTGCCGCTGCTGGCCGTCGCGGGCTCCCTCGCGGCTAAAAAGATCGTGCCGACCTCATCGGGCACGTTTCCGACCAACGGCGGATTGTTCGTCGGCCTCTTGATCGGCGTCATCCTCATCGTCGGCGGGCTCACCTTCTTCCCCGCTTTGGCGCTGGGACCGGTCGTCGAACACCTGGCCATGACTTCTGGCACCACGTACTGAGCTTAGGAAATCGTCATGGATACCAACATTCCCGATCAAGACAGCAAGCACCGTGGTGCTGGCGCTGCTACCGCGATGCTTGACAGCTCGATCCTCGTGCCCGCGCTGGGCGAGATGTTTCTCAAGCTCAACCCGCGCAAAATGATCCGCAACCCGGTCATGTTCGTGGTCGAGGTCGTGGCGCTGCTGACCACGGTCCTGCTGATCCGCGACATCTTCACAGGTGGCGATAAAATCGGCTTCACGGTCCAGATTGTGATCTGGCTATGGATCACCGTGCTGTTCGCAAACCTTGCCGAAGCCGTAGCGGAAGGGCGCGGCAAGGCGCAGGCGGCGACATTACGCAAGTCGCGCGTCGAGAGCATGGCCAAGCGCATGCGTGGCACAACGTGGGAGCAAGTTGCTGCCTCACAGTTGAAGGTGGACGATGTCGTGCTGGTCGAGACCAACGACATCATCCCCAGCGACGGCGAGGTCATCGAGGGCATCGCATCGGTGGACGAGTCGGCCATCACCGGCGAGTCCGCTCCCGTGATCCGCGAGAGCGGTGGCGACCGTTCCGCCGTGACCGGAGGCACGCGCGTGCTATCGGACCAGATCAAGGTCCGCATCACCGCCGCACAGGGCTCGACCTTCATCGACCGCATGATCGCACTGGTGGAAGGAGCCACGCGGCAGAAGACGCCAAACGAGATCGCGCTTAACATCCTGCTCGTTGGTCTTACCCTTATCTTCGTATTCGCGACCGCGACCATCCCGAGCTTCGCTGCCTACGCCGGCGGTTCCATCTCGGTCGTGGTGTTGGTGGCGTTGTTCGTGACGCTTATCCCGACCACGATCGGCGCGCTGCTATCGGCCATCGGCATCGCCGGCATGGACCGCCTTATCCGCTACAACGTGCTCGCCAAG
>JANXXW010000560.1 GCA_025350425.1 Rhodospirillales bacterium | reverse complement strand
TCGGTCTCGCACATGCCGCCGACGATGTGGCGCAGCGAACGGCGGTAGGCGAGAGCGGCGGCAAAGGTGAGGAAGACGATGTTGCGACCGGGCACGAACGTGTTGGGCAGCCCACCCGCGGTGAAATCGATTTCCATGTCGCGGGTGAGCGCAGTTTCAGACAACGCGCCCAGCACCGCGAGATCGAGGGTGTGATCGGCCCCTAGACGGGTGGCCCATAGGGGGTTCAGGGCGGCAAGCCCGGCACGGATCGCGGGCCGGCAGTCAAGTTCGACGCGGTGGCGCTGGCCGTAATCGAAGCCGAGCGTCTCGACGCGTGGGAAACGCTCGAGCGCCCAGGCGAGGCAGGTGGCGCTGTCCTGGCCGCCAGAGAAAAGCACGAGGGCGGAATCGTTGACGTGCATTTCGGTCGGCATAGGTGATGTTGCGGGAATATGCGTGGCGCGGCTAGGGTCCGGCGCCACCAGGACGGCGGCAGATCGCGCGGGAGAGCATGGCGACATCATCGACACAAGGACGGCATTTGTTGCAGATCGAGGGAATGTATCCGCCGCAGATCACGGCGATGCTCGATCTTGCGGAAAGCTACGTGCTGCTAAACCGGTCGGGCAAGACCCAGCGGGACCTGTTGCGCGGACGCACGCTGATCAACCTGTTCTTCGAGGACAGCACCCGCACGCGCACCAGCTTCGAACTGGCGGGCAAGCGGCTTGGCGCCGACGTCGTCAACATGGGCGTGTCCACCAGCAGCGTGAACAAGGGCGAGACGCTGCTGGATACCGCCGGCACGCTGAACGCGATGCAGACCGACCTGCTGGTGATCCGGCATGGCGAATCGGGTGCCGCCAACCTGCTGGCGCAGAAAGTGGATGCCGCGGTCATCAACGCCGGCGACGGCACCCATGAGCATCCCACCCAGGCGCTGCTGGACGCGCTGACAATCCGGCGCAGACGCGGGCGGCTGGAAGCGCTGACCGTGGCGATCTGCGGCGACGTGCTGCACAGCCGGGTGGCGCGGTCCAACATCCACCTGCTGACCACAATGGGTGCGCGGGTGCGGGTGGTGGGACCGCCCACGCTGATGCCGTCCGAGGTGGCGCGGCTGGGGGTCGAGGTGTTCCACGACATGAAGCGCGGGCTGGCGGACGTCGATATCGTCATGATGCTGCGGCTGCAACGCGAGCGCATGACGCGCGGGTTGGTGCCGAGCGAGCGGGAGTATTTCCGGTTCTTCGGGCTTGACGCGGAAAAGCTTCGTCACGCCAAGCCGGACGCGCTGGTGATGCATCCGGGGCCGATGAACCGGGGGGTGGAGATCGACAGCGCGGTGGCCGACGATCCCGCGCGCAGCCTGATCCGCGAGCAGGTCGAAATGGGGGTCGCGGTGCGAATGGCGGTGCTCGACATCCTCAGCCGGCGGGCGCGGCGCAATGATTGATCCGATTGTTATGAAGGATACCTATTTCCGCGACGCCCACATCATGGACCCCGGAAACGGCGTGGACGAGACCGGGAATCTGTACGTGAAAGACGGTATTATCGTTGATTTCGGCGCCGGATTGGGCCTGCCCGAAGGCGCCGAGATGATCGATTGCGACGGCGCCGTGCTGTGTCCGGGTTTGGTCGACATGCGCGTGGCGTTGGGCGAGCCTGGCTACGAATACCGCGAGACCATCGCCTCGGCGGCCGAGGCGGCGGCAGGCGGCATCACCACGCTGGCCGCCCTGCCCGACAGCCGCCCCGCGATCGACGATCCGGCGCTGGTGCGGCTGCTGACCGCGCGGGGCGAGGAAACCGGCAGCCTCACCATCCTGGCCTACGCGGCCCTCACGCGGGGATGCCGGGGCGAAGAGTTGGCCGAACTCGGGTTGCTGCGGGAAGCTGGCGCCGTGGCCTTCACCGATGGGTGCCAGGCCATCGCATCGACCCGGCTGATGCGCCTGGCACTCACCTACGCCCGTGGCTTCGGAGCGATGGTGGTGGTGCATCCCGAGGAGGCCAGTCTGGCCGAGGGCGGTGCCGCCACCGAGGGCGAGCTGGCCACGCGGCTGGGCCTGCCCGGCATCCCCGCCGTGGCGGAGGCCATTGTGATCGCACGCGATATCCGGCTCGCACGCCTCACCGGGGGATCGGTGCATTTCGCCCATGTCTCTACCGCCGAATCGCTCACATTGATCCGGCGCGCGAAGGACGAGGGGCTGGCGGTCACCTGCGATACCGCGCCGCCCTATTTCGACCTGAACGAGACCGCAATCGGCGATTTTCGCACCTACGCCAAGCTCTCCCCTCCCCTGCGCCGCGAATCTGACCGCATGGCCATCGCCGCCGGATTGGTGGACGGCACAATCGACGCGGTCGCCAGCGACCACCAGCCGCGCGACGCCGACGACAAGCGCCTCCCCTTCGCCCTGGCCGCCGCCGGTGGATCAGGCTTGGTCACCTTGCTCGGCATCACTATGGCGCAGGTCCACAACGCGTCCCTCCCCCTGCCACGCGCCATCGCGTTATTGACCAGCGGCCCGGCCCGGCTGCTGGGCTCGGATGCCGGCACTCTCGTGCGCGGGGCAACCGCCGATCTGTGCCTGTTCGCGCCCGAGCACGCCTGGAAGGTCGTGGCCGGCGAACTGCCCGGCAAGGCGCAGAATACCCCGTTCGATGGCCGCGCCTTGGAGGGTACGGTGCTCGGCACCTGGAAGGCTGGTCGCCGGGTTTACACGCGATGACCGAAGGCGCGGTCCTGCTCGGGCTGATCGTGGCGGTCGGCTACCTCGTCGGCTCGATCCCGTTCGGCCTGTTGCTGACCCGCGCGGCGGGCCTGGGTGACATCCGCAAAATAGGCTCCGGCAACATCGGCGCGACGAACGTGCTCCGCACCGGAAAGCGCGGATTGGCGGCGGCCACGCTCCTGCTCGACGGTGCCAAGGGAGCCGCCGGGGCGCTGATCGGGTTCGCGGCGGCAGGCTATCTCGGCGCGTTCTGGGGCGGTCTGGCCGCTGTGGTCGGCCATCTGTTTCCAGTCTGGCTCGGGTTTCGCGGCGGCAAAGGTGTCGCGACGGGCTTCGGCGTGCTGATCGCGGCCAGCCCCGCCGTGGGCCTCGGCGCCGGAGCACTTTGGTTGCTGATCGCCAAATTCGGCCGCCGTTCCTCGGTCGCGTCACTTTCCGCCTTCCTGGCGGCACCGATCATCGCGGCCAGCCTGCACGCGCCGTGGGAAATCCTGGCCCTGTCGATCTGCATCGCAGGTCTCGTGTTCATCCGCCACGAAGCCAATATCCGGCGCCTGTTCGCCGGCACCGAACCTCGCATCGGCGAGAAGACATGAGCCTGGACCGCCTGCGTCTGATCCGCGCCGAAGGTGTTGGCCCGGTCACCTATCGCCGCCTGATGCAACGGTACGGCGACGCCGCCCGCGCGCTCGATGCGCTGCCCGGCCTGGCCCGCGCAGGCGGACGCGCCGCCCCGCCGGTCATTCCCAGACCCGCCGATATCGTCCGCGAACTGGATGCGATGGCACAGCTCGGCGGGCGTTTCCTGTTCGTGGACGATGCCGGATACCCACCTTGGCTCGCCTTGCTG
>JANXXW010000558.1 GCA_025350425.1 Rhodospirillales bacterium | reverse complement strand
CCAGGCCGATATCGCAGCTTCCGGCGACGATGGCGGTGTTGATCTCGGCCCCGCTGCCCATCTCGGTCCAGTTTATCTTTGCCTTCACGGCGTCGTCGAACCATCCCAGGCCCTTGGCGACCATGGTCGGCTTGGTTTCCGTGAAGAAGCCAAGGTTCACCTTGTCGGGCATAGCGGCGCGTGCGCGCCCGCCGAGGGCAAGCACGCCTGCGCCCACCAGTGCCGCACGCCGCGTCGTGATCAATCCAGCCATCGTCATCCCCTTGTTCATCGTCCCGCCCAATGCACGACCCGCCGCTCCGTAAACAGCAGCAGAAGGTCGATCGCTAATCCGGCCAACCCGATGATCAGGATGCCGGAGAATACGTAATCCGAGCGGAGGAACCGCCCGGCGTCTAAAATCATCCAACCGATGCCGTTCGATCCTGCGATGATTTCGGCGGCGATCAGCGTGCCATAGACGATCCCGGCGGCCAGCCGCGCGCCAGTCAGTATTTCAGGCAACGCGCTCGGTCCGATCACATGCACGAAAATCTGCCACCGCGTGGCGCCGAGCGCTTGGGCGGCGCGAATGCGCTCCGGCGCCACGTTGCGCACCCCGTCGCGCGCAGCGATGGCCGAAACCGGCAGCGCCGCCAGGAACAGCATGGTGATCTTGCTGCTTTCCCCGATGCCCAGCCAGACGATGAGCAGCACGAGGTAGGCGAGTTGGGGCAGTGGGCGGAGGAACTCGATGAAGGGCGAAGCCACCGCATCCAGCCAGCGCACTGAACCCATACCCAGGCCGAGTAGCGTGCCGACGATCGCGCCGGTCACGAAGCCAGCGCAAACGCGCAGCAGACTCATGCCGATATGCTCCAGAAGGCTCCGGCCCTTGTAGCCCTCCTCGATCAGCTCCTGCATCCCGGACCACAGATCGGCTGGGCCAGGAAGAAACAGATCACGCACCAACCCGCTGCTGGTGGCACCCACCCACATCGCCAGGACAGCGGCCATGGCGAGAAGAGTCACGATCCAGGCGGGAACCCCACGGCTCATAGCCGCCCGCGCCAGTGCACCAAGCGGCGGTCCAACATCCGCAACGTCCAGGCCAGCAACATGCCGAGGGCGCCGAGCAGCAAGATACATAGTACTATAATGTCATTACGCAGGAACGTGCTCGCGGAGATGACCATCCAGCCCAGTCCGTCGGTCGCCGCCATCAACTCTGCCGAAACCACGGTACTGAAAGCCGCCGCCAAGGCGATCTGTAAACCAGTGAGCACCATTGGTGCCGCTGACGGCAAGACGACGTGGCTAAGAACTTGGTTGCGGGTCGCCCCCAATGCCTGCGCTGCCTGGATACGCTGAATGGCGACAGTGCCCGATCCCGCGGCGCTGGCGGCAACGACGATCGGAAACGCGGTCAGGAATAGTAGTGCGGTCTTGGAGGCATTCCCGGTGCCGAGCCACAGAATCAGCAAGATCATGTAGGACAACGGTGGCAGCGGTCGCATGAACTGCACGATCCATCCCACGGCGGCGTTCGCCAGCCGCACGCGGCCCATCCACAGGCCCAGCGGCACCCCTAATATCACCGCCAGCCCAAAACCCCCGCCAAGGCGGCCGAAGGTGGACATGGTATTCCCCCATAGGGTCGTGCCGCGATACCCGTCCTGATAAATCTCCCGCGCCGCCGCCCATACGTCCAAGGGGGACGGAAGCAGGTCTCGCGAGACGGCGCCGCTCGCGACGATCGCCGACCAAGCAAGCGCCATGGCACCGACTGACAGCAGGCTTAGCCAGCCCGACGACAACCGAAGACGCCGAACGTCAACGCCTTTAGTCGGCACACGTGGCCTCGTGAAGGTCGCGCGCGAGCCAGCCGCCGCAGGCAAGGTTATGTCTGTCGTGGTCACACCCACACCTAGCAAATAGCGGGCCAATCACGCTCCTTAACCTTGGTCCTTCTAATCAGCGGATTGATGATTGCATGTCACGCTGAGCGCTGGACATGGCTGGGTGCTTCGACTGAAGTTGTGATTTAAGACCGGAAATGCTGGCGTCGGGGTTGTCTAGACGGGCTGGTCCCGCGCCTCCCCCCGTTCGTCATGATCCGGAGAACTGTAGGCTACGTCCAAGACCACGGCACAGATCGGCTTCGGGGCACGCTGTGGCGAACCCAATGCGTATCCCCTCTGTAGCCTCGGTGATCCGCCCAGCGATGTCGAGTAAAAGCATGCGCAGGGCGGTGAACTCGGCGTAGCTCAAACGCACGACCTCGCGCAGGGTCGGAGAACTTGAAGGGTGTGGCTCAGCATAATTGCGTGGATTGATGGCATCGACACCTAATCCACAAATACAATCAGCAGCTTACGTAACATGTGCAACCGACGTCCTGCTAGGCCATGCCGCCGAACGAAACGAGGTAAAGGCCCAGTTGGCACATTATCGTTGACGAGTATACTTTGTAAGCGACAGAGGTTGCGGTCCTTGGGATTGACCCGGTTTGGTGGACACCCTGAAGCTTTCACCAGAGGTGCCAACGATGCCCAAATCCCGACCGCCGTATTCACCTGAGTTCCGTCGCCA
>JANXXW010000524.1 GCA_025350425.1 Rhodospirillales bacterium | reverse complement strand
CCAGGCGCGGCCACGCGGCCACAGCTTGCCGATCCACGCATCCGGGGTCGCGCCGAAGAAACTGAACACCGGCCCTGCTTCCTGGTGCCACAACGGATTCTTCACCGCCGACGTGGACGCCCGCAATCCCTCCGCCTCCATCATCGCGGTCAACTTCGCCCGCATGGCGTCCTGGCGATCCTCGCCCTCCATACCGACGTGATAATCGTCCATGCCAGAAATCGAGATCATCCACACGCCACGTGCCACCAAGTCACGAACTATCGCGCTGGTGACGAGGTCGCCGGTGGTTTGCAGCACGATGCGCGCATCCGGGTACTTGGCGTGCAGATGCTCGATCACCCGGTACGTGATCCGCTCGCGCACCGCCTCCAGCAGCGACTCGCCACCAGACAGTACGATACGGCCGTTCCGTTCCGACAGCGTGCCGTCTGGGTTGGGGGCGTGCTGATCCAAGTAGGTGAGCCGCGGCGGCAGGTTGGCGATGATGCGCGGGAAGTTCGCCTCCGCCTCGGCCACCACCGCCTCCAGTTCGTCCCGCACATACGGGCGGAACCGGTCCTCGTAGCAGTGCCGGCATTTGCGGTGACATGCCCATGCCATCACGTAGTAGATCGCTTCCATACGAAGCCCTTCGCTCGTTGATCGGCGGGGGGCACGTAGCGCCACCCTCCCATCACATACGCTGTCCGGCGCGACTTGGGAGATGTTCGACGCGCGGCGGAATTGGAAGTCCATCGGGATACGGCCATGGCGCCCATGGTCGGCCCCAGGCCGGCCGCGCCGGCGGTCAATGTGCCAGCGTCACATCAGGGCTGGCGCACACATCCAGCCCATGGACCTCGCGGTCGGCGACCCTTCCGGCAAACACGAGGTGGGCAGAGAAGCGGCACACGGTCCCGCGCACGAGCGTCACCAGTTCGCTGGTAGCCTCGCGCAACACGGCATGGCCCAGCAGGTCGCGACCCTGGTCCGTCCGACCTTCAGGATAGAGGTACAACTCGGTTATATCGGCCCCCGTGTTGTTGGCCACGCGAAGCGTGGTCCGTCCCATCTCGGCGGCCGGAGGTGGTGGTGATGACGTCAGCGTGAGCGGCTTGGCCGCGGGCGCTGGAACTGGCGGGGAATCGGCCGTGGTCCAGCCGGGTTCGATGGAAAGCGCCGGCTTCGCGCAGATATCCAACCCCCGGCGCTCCTCGGCTCCCCGGTTATCGAAGATCACCCGCAGATCGACGGTGCAGCCCCCCTGAAACTTGATCTCGATCCGGTCGCCCACCGACAGGCCGCGCGAGGTGATGCGGTCGTTGCCCCATTGCGACGCCTCGGCCTCGGATAGGAACATCTGCTGGATCGGGCGGGTATCGTTGTTCACCACTGTCACGTCATGCGTCGGACCGACCGGCACGTCCGTCGCGGCGGAACCGTCGAACGCGATTTTGTTTCCGTGGCACACATCATAATCGTGTGCCTCCTCGCGGCTGCCGTCGCGATAGACCAGTTGTACATCGAACAGGCACATCCGCGTGCGGCCAAGCCTGACGTTGAACGATTTGCCCGGTTCGACCGAACTGCCAGCCAGCCGGTCGTCGCCCCAGTCCGGCGCATCGTTGGGCGACACATACATCTCGGTGACGGGAAGCCTCGCGTGGTTCGCGACAGTCAAATTACGCGACACCAGGGCGCGTGTCGGCGCTTCGGTGTTTCTCCGAAACGATCGCGTTGGCGCCGGCGCCGCAGCGCCAATCAGTCCGCAGATCGCTCCGAGTAAAATCGTTCGCCGCACCAATCGCATGGCGTTCTTATTGCCATCCGTGGCGATCCGTTGCCAGTCCGTATCACGCGCGACCGGCTTGCGTCGCGGGCTTCGGGCGCCATTTAACCGAGATGAGCAAAGAAACAACGCCTCCTCCCGGTACCGACTCGGCCGAGACGTCGAAGCCGCGCCCGTCTCCTGCGATCGTTCGCGAGATGCCCAAGGAAATTGGTGGCCCTAAAGGCCCGGAGCCGACCCGCTACGGCGACTGGGAGCAGAAAGGCCGTTGCACCGACTTCTAATCAAACCCGGCGTGCCATCGCCGCCGTAAGCGTATTCTCCAGCAGGCAGGCGATGGTCATCGGCCCTACCCCGCCCGGCACTGGCGTTATAGCGGCGGCTTTCTCAGCGCATTCCGCATAGGCGGCATCACCGACCAAGCGCCCATCGCCGAGTCGGTTGATGCCTACATCGATCAACACGGCGCCCGGCGCGATCCAGTCGCCCCGAATCATCTCGGCCCGGCCGACGGCGGTGATCAGCACTTCGGCGCGGCGGCATTCGGCGGGGAGGTCGCGGGTCCGCGAATGTGCCAGCGTCACCGTCGCGTCTAGCGCGGTCAGCATGGCGGCCACGGGACGCCCAACCAGGGCGGACCGTCCCACCACCACGGCACGCGTCCCCCGGAGCGCCACGCCATCGAGCAGCTTGATGACTCCGCGCGGAGTGCAGGGCGCCAAGCCAGGCATGCCGTCGTGCAGCAAACCTACGTTGATGGGGTTCAGGCCGTCCACGTCCTTGGCCGGATCAATCGCCTCGATCACGGCGCGCGTGTCGAGGTGCGCGGGCAATGGCAGTTGCACCAGAATGCCGTCGATGTCCGGATCGTCGTTCAGGGCTTGCACGGCCGCGATCAGCGCCTTTTGCCCCGTCGATTGCGGGAGCCGGATTGTGCTGGCGGCGATGCCGGCGGCGGCGGCGGCGCGGTCCTTGTTGCGGACATAGACTGCGCTCGCCGGATCCTCGCCAACCAGCACCACGGCAAGCTGGGGTCGGAAGGCGAGCCGGCGGACTCGGTCCGCGACCTCGGCGCGCAGGGTTGCCGCGACCGCTTTGCCGTCGATGATCCGCGCCGGCATCGCGGCTAGAGCAGCAATCCGTTGACGTCGCCCAGCACAATCGCCCCGTAGACCCTCCGCAGCACCTCCTGTGCCACGAAGATCAGCAGGATCAGCACGATCGGGCTGAGATCGATCCCGCCGAATCGAGGCATCAGGTTGCGGATCGGCCGCAGCGCCGGCTCTGTGATGCGGTACAGGAAGTCGCCGATGGTCCAGACCAGCCGGTTGCGGCTGTCGAGCACGCCGAAGGAGACCAGGGTTGCGAACACGGCAGCCAGAATGACCGCCCAGCGATACAGACTCAGAACCTCGGATAGAATTTCAAAGACAATGGTGATCACGCGGGGTCCCCTGAACGCGGGGGCAACCTAGCGGCGGGTAATTCGCTACGCAACCGAGGCAGCACGCGGCTGCAGCGATCCCCCAAGCGTCCCAGGCGATTAGGCCTCCGGAGGCGGTCCAACGGTGGATCGCAACCTGCCGCGCGGATGAGTCCAACACCACGGCTCCGTTTATCCCGCCCTCGAGGGAGGACCAAGGAAAGGGTGTGTCCGTCCGCAGACCCTGAACATGGGAATCTCCCGGCGGAGCAACTCCTCCCGTTGCCAAGCAAAAACCCACGTCTTGAAACGTTTGATGGATTGACCCCCTACCTTGGCGCGGACGGGCTTGACTTGGCCGGGCGATGTTCGCATTTTCCGGCGCTCGCTCGGCCTGTCGAAAAGATAGGACTTGCGGGGACGGCAGGATGGGGCTGTAGCTCAGTTGGGAGAGCGCCTCGTTCGCAATGAGGAGGTCAGCGGTTCGATCCCGCTCAGCTCCACCACTGTCCTGCCGGAGCAGTATGTCATCATGAGCCTGACATTCTCAAACATCACGATAGGCGCCGCCCTGGCCGAGGCCCGCGAGCGTTTTGTCGCGTCCAATCCAGCCAGTTCGGCGGCCCATGTCCAGGCCGCCTGCGTCATGCCGGGCGGTAACACCCGCACCGTGCTGTTCCATCCCCCCTTCCCGCTCACGATGGTGCGCGGTGAGGGATGCCATCTTTGGGACGCCGACGGACATGAATACGTCGACCTGCTGGGCGAATACACGGCGGGCCTGTTCGGACACAGCAACAAGGTGATCCGTGCCGCCATCGACGCGGCGCTCGACCAGGGCTGGAACATGGGTGGCCACGGGCTGATGGAGGCTCGCCTCGCGCGTGTCGTGTGCGACCGCTTTCCCAGCATAGATCTGGTGCGCTTCACCAACAGCGGCACCGAAGCCAACCTGCACGCCGTCGCCA
>JANXXW010000503.1 GCA_025350425.1 Rhodospirillales bacterium | reverse complement strand
GGTGAGCCAGCCCTACTACAACGCCCTCAACCGTATGCCCGAGATCGAGCACCTCCCCGCCTGCGCCCATTTCGGCCTGGGCGTGTTCCCCTACAGCCCGCTGGCCCGGGGCGTCCTTACCGGCAAGTACAAGCCCGATGTCCCGCCACCTCAGGGCACCCGCGCCGGCCGCCAGGACAAGCGCATGCTGGAAACCGAGTGGCGCCCCGAAAGTCTCCACATTGCCCAGGAACTCGCTGAGCGCGCGCGGTCCGCCGGCATCACCCCCGGCCAGTTCGCTACCGCCTGGGTGCTCAACAACCGCCTCGTCACCGGCGCCATCGCCGGCCCGCGCACCGTGGAACAATGGCAAGACTACATCGGCGCGCTGGACTACCGCTTCACGGCCGAGGACGAGGCGCTGGTCGATCGCCTCGTGACTCCCGGCCACGCGTCATCACCGGGCTACAACGATCCGGCGTATCCGCTGGAAGGGCGGGTGGCGTGGTCGGGCTAGACGGGTAGTGGTTAGCCCGCGTTCTTCAGCAGAATAACAGCGGTTCGGCGGCGGGCGGCTCACCCGATGAGGTCGGCCCGTCACGAAGCCTTGAACCGGAACAGTTCCGACTGCGCCACGCCCGGTCCTTGCCACGCCTTCATCTCGGGGATGTGCGATGCGGTCACATACAGCATCCCGTCCGGACCTTGCGCCATGCTGTCCGGCCACAGCAGGCGCGGGTCGTGGGCGACGACGGTGAAATTCTTGTCGTTACCCATGCGCTTCACCGAATTATCCGAACAACTCGTGACGTACAACACGTCGTCGCGGCTCATCCAGTAACCGTCCGCCACGAAAGTCTTTGTCACCATCTCGACCATCGATCCAAGCCGGACGGGTGAGATGCGCGTGTCGAATAGCGCCGCGACCGGGACGCGGTACATCGTGGCGCCGGTGGTGGCCTGCCACATCACGTATTGACCGCGATTATCGATGGCGATCCCGTCTGCCGAGAGCAGCGGCCTCTCGCCGTCGGGACGCTGCAACTTGGTGCCGTTCACCACGATTTCGGTCGTTTTCTCAAACTGCGTGCTGGGATGTCCGTCCAGCACCCGGCGCGCCTGCCTGGTCGCTACATCAAGGGTTATCAGCGATCCCGGCCCACCCGAGTTGGTCAGCACTGCGCGTTTGCCGTCGGGCGTGAACCGCATGTCGTTCAGGTAGGTGCCTTGCGGCGCCAGCTTGGTGTCGAACGCATACACCCGAGCGACGGTGTTGGTATTAAGATCGATCCGCACCAGCTTCGGGCCGTTCCGCACCTCGAAGCCGAGATTCGGCGCGGCGGCGTCCAGGACCCACAAATTGCCGAGCGGATCGATGGTCACGCTTTGCACGCTGACGAATGTTTTCGCGGGATTGGCGTCGGGACCGGCGTTGCGGAAGCTGTTCCAGGCGGCGTCGGGGTAAGGCTTCAACGCCCCGTCCGGCCCCACTTCACCGACCGAGATCGCCACATCTTCCTCCCAGCGCGGGAAATTCACGAATACGCGCCCCTTCGGCGAAACCGCCACGCCAGTGACCTGACGCGGCCCGGTGAAGGTTGCGACCAACTCCAGGCCCGCAGCCAGGGCGGGAGGTCTCTGGGCGGGGGGTGTCTGGCCACGGGCCAGCGCAGGCAGCGCGATCGCGGTGGCGAGCAGGGAACGGCGGCCCAGGGGCATGGATAGGGACATGGACATGGGAAAGGGCTCCGATCGGATGATTTTGAGCGAACCCGACCGGTGGCCCGAAGTTGCGCGGGCGCGTAGCATGGCGCCATGCAAGAACCCTGGATCGGCCTGTTCGACCTGTTCCGCATCGGCGTAGGCCCGTCCAGCTCTCATACGATGGGGCCGATGGTCGCCGCTGGCAGGTTCATGGACGAAGCGGCGGCGCACGACTGGCGGCCAGACCGGTTGCGCGTGGATCTGTTCGGCTCCCTCGCGCTGACCGGGCGCGGCCATGCCACGGATACGGCGGTCCTGCTCGGGCTGGCCGGAATGAAACCCGAAACCATCGACCCGGACGAGGCGGCCGAACTGGCGCGAAGCGTGCGCGCCACCTGCCGGTTGCCCTTGCCGGACGGTCGCGTGATCCGCTTCGATCCGGCCGCCGACATCGTGTTCCGCACGCAGGAGAGCCTGCCCGCGCACCCCAACGGCCTGCGTTTCACCGCATGGCAACCCGGCGGCGGCGACCCGCTCGCGCGCGATTTCTACTCCGTCGGCGGCGGCTTCGTGGTGTCCGCCGAGCAAGCGGCCAGCGGCGTAAAACCGTCCGAACCCGGCGCCCGCCCGGTGCCATACCCCTTCACCAACAGTGTGGAATTACTGGCCAAAGCCGCTGCGGCCGGGCTTTCGATCGCCGCCTTGATGCGCGCCAACGAGGAAAGCCAGCGCACCCCGTCCGAAATCGTCGCCGGCATCGGGCGATTGTGGGACGCGATGCGCGCCTGCGTGGAACGCGGCCAGCACACGGAGGGCGAACTACCTGGCGGATTGCGCGTGCGCCGCCGCGCGCCCGGATTGCTCCGCGCTCTGCAGGCGCGTGCGGGCGACAACCTGCCCGACAACCTCTCAGGGATCGACTGGGTCAATCTCTACGCATTGGCCGTGAACGAGGAGAACGCGGCAGGCGGCCGGGTGGTCACCGCGCCCACCAACGGCGCGGCTGGCATCGTGCCGGCGGTGTTGCATTATTATGATCGCTTCGTGCCGGGCGCGACGCGCGCCGGGTTGGAGGATTTCTTCCTTACCGCCGCCGCCGTGGGCGCCATCATCAAGCGAAACGCCTCCATTTCCGGCGCCGAGGTCGGCTGCCAGGGCGAAGTCGGCTCGGCCTGCGCGATGGCCGCCGCCGGGCTGGCCGCCGCGATGGGCGGCAGCAACGCCCAGATCGAAAACGCCGCCGAGATAGGCCTGGAGCATAACCTTGGCCTCACCTGCGACCCAATCGCCGGGCTGGTGCAGGTGCCCTGCATCGAGCGCAACGCCATCGCCGCCGTGAAGGCCATCAACGCGGCACGGCTCGCTTTGCATGGTGAC
>JANXXW010000166.1 GCA_025350425.1 Rhodospirillales bacterium | reverse complement strand
TACCCAGGTCGCGTTGGCGCAGGCTGACGCCAACGTGCAAAGCAGGCTCGCCGATCTCAAGATCAAGCGGGAGGAGTCTGACCGGCGGGCGACCTTGACCACGCTGTCAGTGTCGAAGGAGGAACAACAGACCTATGCGGGCGCACAGCAGATCGCGGCGGCAGGCTATGCTGGCGCCATGGCGCAGTTGACGCAGGCCCGGACCAACCTCGCGCGGACCAAGGTGACCAGCCCGGTGAACGGCTTCGTCACCAACCTGCTCCTACGGGAAGGCGATTACGCCACCACGGGAACCCGCAACATCACCTTGGTGGACAGCGACAGCTTCTGGGTGGTCGGATATTTCGAGGAAACCAAGCTGAGCGGCATCCAGGAAGGCGACCCGGCCACGGTGGCGCTCATCGCTTATCGCGCGCCGTTGCACGGCCATGTCGAGAGCATCGCGCGTGGCATCAACACGCCCAACACCGATCCCGGCGCGCTTGGCCTCGCCTCGGTCAGCCCCGTGTTCACCTGGGTCCGGCTGGCCCAGCGCATCCCGGTCCGCATCCATATCGACGAAATCCCGCCAAACGTGCATCTCGCGGCAGGGATGACGGCGACGGTGTCGGTGGGAAAGGCCCCCGCTACGAAGACTGCGACGCCCTGATCGCCTCTTTGGCCGACTCTTTGGCCGCTCGGCGCATCGCGTCCCACACGAACGCCACGTCCGCCGCTTCAGTGGGCAGCGCGCCGATGGACACACGCACCATCCAGCGCCCGTCCAGCATGGCGGGGGTGAGGTAGGCGTCACCGGACCGGTTCAACATTTCAGCCCAGGCCGTCGTATGCCGGTCAACTGCCTCGCCCGACAGTCCCGACGGCTCGTGACGGATGCACACGGTCTGCAACGGCACCGGTGCCAACACGCGCCATTCCGGCTCGGCGGCCACCTGTTCAGCGAGCCAGCTTGCGTTGGCAATGTCGCGCCGCAACCGGGCTCGCAAGCCGTCCACGCCCTGCTCGCGGATCAGGAACCACAATTTCAGCGCCCGGAAACGCCGACCCAGCGGAATGCCCCAGTCGCGCAGGTTCTTGACTTGGCCGTCCACCGCGGATTGCAGGAAGCTCGGGTTGGTGGACATCACCCGCATGAGGTGTTCGGGGTCGCGCACATAGTATACGGAGCAATCGAATGGTGCCCCGAGCCATTTATGCGCGTTGATCACCAAACTATCGGCCGCCTCGACGCCCCGCCACATCCAGCGACACTCCGGCAGGATCATGGCGCTGCCCGCCATCGCGGCGTCGAGGTGCAGCCACATCCCGTACCGCTTAGCCAGTTCGGCGATCTCTGCCACCGGATCGAGCGCCGTGGTCGCGGTGGTGCCGGTTGTGGCCACCACGGCACAGGGCAGAACGCCGGCGGCGATGTCGGCCTCGATCATGGCGGCGAGCGCCTCGGGGCGCATCGCATAATTGGCATCGAACGCCACCAGCCGGAGGTTCTCCCGCCCGAACCCGGCCAGCAGCGCCGCTTTATCGACTGAACTATGGCTGTGGGCCGAGACGTAGATCGCCAACGGCCGCGGCTCCGCCTGGAGGCCACCACGCGATAAGGCGTAGCCGGTGACGCGCTCGCGGGCACAGATCAGTGCCACCAGCGTGCTGGTGGAGGCGGTGTCCTGGATCACCCCGCTCCATTCGACCGAAAGCCCGGTCATCTGCCGGACCCAGTCGGTGACGACCTCCTCGATTTCGGTCAACGCGGGGCTCGATTGCCAGGACAACCCGAGCACGCCGAGGCCGGTGCTGACGAGGTCGCCGAGCATCCCGGCACGCAGCGCGTTTGCCGGGAAGTAGCCGAAGAAGCGCGGGTGCTGCCAAAGCGATAGCCCAGGCATGACGATACGGTCGAGGTCGGCGATCACCTCGCCGAAATCTTCCGGCTGCTCGGGTGGACTGGCCGGCAGCATCGCCTTGACCTCGCCGGGGCGGGTGATCGCCATCACCGGCCGCTCTGCCATGCTGTTTTGGTGGTCTGCTAGCCAATCGACTAGTTGATGACCGTAGCGGCGAAACTCATCTGGGTTCATAGTGGCTGATTAGCCCAGACGGGTACGCGTGATCAAACGCGCGGCCTGGTTACCGTCTCTCCAAATCGACGGAACTTCGCGTGCCGCCAGAAAGTGGCGAAGCGCGAACCTGTGTCCATGTGCCGACCAGAGAGTGCAAGCCCGTATGCCGACGCCTTATTCCTCCGACGACCTTGGCCGCCTGTTCGATGCCGCAATCCTCACGCGCGGGCGCACGCTCGTGCTGCTGGGCGCGGTTGAGGTGAAGCTCGTCGACGACGTCTTGAACGGCGTGGTCGAAGACCGCGGGGTGAAGCGGAACACGCGAGCGGAACCGGCCTTTCGCGGTCGCCGCGTGGTGTTCGACAGCACCTGCACCTGTCAGAACCCCGGCTGCGTCCACCTCGCGGCGACGCTGCTTTCGGCGCTCGACCGCTTCCCGGCGCTCCGCAAGGCCGAACCCAAGACGCTGTTCGAGAAGCTCGGGACCGTGGCATCCCCCGAACGCCAACGGATATCGTTCGACTTGGAACCGGGCTCGCCACCGTTCGCGTGCTTTGTCACGACATCGGCGACGGGAGAACGCAGCGGCACCAAAACTCCCACCACGCCCGCCAAGATCGTGGGCGATCCCACGCATCCCGCCACCACAGTTGCCATCGCGCGGCTGCTCGGCGGCGATATCGCACGCGCCGGAGTTCTGGGCGCGGTGGTGCCGGACCTGATGCCGTTGCTGGCCCGCTCCGGTCAGGCACGCTGGCCCGCCACAGGCAAAACGCTTTCCGCCGGTGAGGAGCGCGTATTTCAGAGCAACGCCACGCCCCGGTTGCCACCTAAATCGGCCATCCTGCTGGGCAAGACCGGCCCCTGGTATGTGGACGCCGCGACCGGCCAAGTCGGGCGCATCCGGGTGAACGCCGCGGCGGCCAGGAAGGCCGCGCCGGCCGCGCCGGAAGCACCACGCAACCGCAAGCCAGTAATGTTACGGACGCCTGCCGCCGAGCAAGCTATCGTTGAGCGGCCGGTGACGCCCATCCTGCGACTCCGCAAGCTGTACTGCCCGGACGATTTCGGCCGCCTGGCACTACTCGACGCGCTCACCATCGACTTCGACTACGGCGGCGAAATCACCTCGGGCGACGACGAGCGCCAGTTCGTACCGTCCACCAGCAAGGGCGGCAAGACCTTCATCCGCCGCGACCCCGCCGCCGAGGCATCCGCGTTCGAGATGCTGAAACAGGATGGCTTCGTGACGATGCGGGTGGCCGATCCCGCTTCCCCCAAAGGCCGCCGCGTGTTCGTGTTCCGGGGCCGCGAGGCGGGCGAGCATTGGCATCGCTTCGTGTCCGACCGGCTCCCGGCGCTGGAAACGCTCGGCTTTCGCAGCCTGATCGACCGTGATTTCGGCCCCCGTCCGGCGCAGAAGGCCGGCGCGTTCGACGTACGCGTGGCCGACGCCATGAAGGGCAGCTTCTCGCTCGATTTCGGCATCGAGATCGACGGCGTGCGCTGCCCGCTATTGCCGATCCTGAGCCATCTGCACGCGCGCGGCGGCATCGACAACGCCCAGATCATCGGCGACGACCTAATCACCAGCCTCGAAGACGGCCGCGTGGTGAAACTGCCCGCCGAGCGCATCCGCCGCCTGCTCGCCATCATGGGCGATCTCATCGAGGCGGCCGGTCGCACCGGCGATGACACCATCGTGCTGCCCGAGGCTGAAGCGCCGACGGTGCTGGAACTCGAGGAGGTGCTGGCGACACGTTGGCAGAATGCGGCGGCCATCGAGTCCTATGTTGCCCGCTTCCGCGCCGACCCGAACATCACGCCCGTGGTGGTTCCCGCCGGGTTCAAGGCGGAACTGCGCCCCTATCAGCAGCAGGGCGTGGACTGGCTGCAACACCTGATGGCCCACAAGCTCGGCGGATTTCTGGCTGACGACATGGGCCTGGGCAAGACCGCGCAGACCATCGCCCACATCGCGGTGGAGCACGCGGCGGACCGGCTGGAATTCCCTGCCCTCATCGTGGTGCCGACCAGCCTGATCGCCAACTGGACTGCCGAACTGGGCAAGTTCGCGCCCTATCTCCGCGCTATGGTCCTGCACGGCATGGAGCGCCACCAGAAGCGGGAGCAACTGGACGGCATCCATGTGGTGATCACCACCTACACCGTGCTGGCGCGCGACATCGCGTTGATGAAGACGATGGAGTGGCACATGGTGGTGCTGGACGAGGCGCAGGCGATCAAAAGCCCGGACGCCAAGACCACGCGCGCCGTGGGCCAGTTGCAGGCCCGCCAGCGTATCTGCCTGTCAGGCACGCCGATCGAGAACAACCTCGGCGAGCTATGGTCGCAGTTCACCTTCCTGATGCCCGGCCTGCTCGGCGACCGTCGCGGTTTCGCCAAGCGGTTCCGCACACCGATCGAGAAGAAGGGTGACGATATCCGCCGGATGCAGCTGGTGAGCCGCATCCGACCGTTCATCCTGCGCCGCACCAAGGCCGAGGTCGCCACCGAACTGCCGCCCAAGCACACCATCCTACGCCGCATCACGCTGGCCCCGGATCAGCGCGAGCTGTACGAGACCATCCGCGTGACCATGCACGAGAAGGTGCGCGAGCAGGTTGCCGAACTCAGTCTGGCCCGCAGCCGCATCGTCGTGCTCGATGCGTTGTTGAAGCTGCGCCAAGCCTGTTGCGATCCGCGTTTGGTGAAGCTCGCCTCGGCCCGCAAGATCGAGAGTTCCAGCAAGCTCGACGATCTGCTGGAGATGCTGACCGAGATGATCCCCGAAGGCCGCCGCATCCTGCTGTTCTCGCAGTTCACCTCCATGCTGGACCTCATCAAGCCGCGCTTGCAGGAGGCCGGCATCGCGTTCGTGGAGTTGCGCGGCGACACGCGGGACAGAGCGGAGCCGGTGCGCGCGTTCCAGGCGTTGGAAGTGCCGGTGTTTCTTATCAGCCTCAAAGCCGGTGGGCGTGGGCTGAACCTGACGGCGGCGGATACTGTCATCCATTACGATCCCTGGTGGAACCCAGCGGTCGAGGACCAGGCATCGGACCGCGCGCACCGCATCGGGCAGACCAAGTCGGTGTTCGTCTACAAGATGATCGCCGAGGACACTGTCGAGGAGCGCATCCTCGAATTGCAGCAGCGCAAGGCGGAGCTTGCCAACCTCGCATTCGACGAATCGGGCGATATCGCACGGCTGGAGTTCGACGAGATCGAGTTCCTGTTCGGCGCGGATCCCCAGAAGAAAGCCGCCTGACGCAAAGGTTCCTGATTCCGCACAAACCGCTGGCGCGTTACCATTGCGCTAACAAGG
>JANXXW010000437.1 GCA_025350425.1 Rhodospirillales bacterium | reverse complement strand
GCACATCGGGGCCGAGCTTCTCCACCAAAAGCGCCGTGAGATCGGGATTCGCCGTATGCAGCCAGCGGCGGAAGGTGATGCCGTTGGTGCGGTTCACGATGCGATTGCCGCACGCGCGCAGCATCTCGCCGAACACGTTTCGCGTCAGCAGTTCCGTGTGCAGCGCAGACACGCCGTTGACGGTGTGGGAGCCGAGGAACGCCAGATGGCCCATGCGAATCCGGCGGCCGTGGGTTTCATCGACCAGGGAGACCGCCGACAGGAAAGCCTCGCTGGAATCCACCGTGCGGGCATGATCGAGGTGCCGGAAGTTCAGGTGGTAGATGATCTGCAGATGGCGCGGCAGCAGGCGGCCGAGCAACCCGACCGGCCATGTCTCCAGAGCCTCCGGCAGGAGCGTGTGGTTGGTATAGGAGAAGGTGCGCCGGGTGATGCCCCAGGCCTCGTCCCACTCCATGCCGTGAATATCCATCAGCAGCCGCATCATTTCGGCGATGGCGAGTGCGGGGTGAGTGTCGTTCAGCTGGATGGCGACGTGATCTGGAATGTCGGATAAGGGATGCCCTTCCTCGATATGCCGGCGTAGCAGATCCTGCAACGAGGCAGACGTGAAGAAGAATTCCTGTCGCAGGCGCAACTCCTGCCCGGCTTCGCTGTCGTCGGCGGGGTATAGCACGCGCGAGATGGCTTCCGCGCGCACGCGTTCCCCGAGGGCGCCCACGTGGTCGCCGCGGTTGAAGGCATCGAGCGCCAGCGGGTCCGTGGCGAGCGCCGACCACAGTCGCAGCGTATTGGCATGTCCGTTGCGCCAGCCCACCACAGGGGTGTCGTAGGCGACGGCAAACACCGTGTCGGACGGCTGCCAACTGAACGCGATACCGCCGCCGGCTTTAGCGGAGACCGCGACCTGGCCGCCGAACGAGATGCGGAACGCGAGGTCTGGGCGGGCGAACTCCCACGGGTTGCCGGCCGCGAGCCAAGTTTCCGGTACCTCGCGCTGCTCGCCGGCGACGATGACCTGACGGAACAGGCCGTGCTCGTAGCGGATCCCGTAGCCGTAGGCGGGGATGCCCAGGGTCGCCATACTTTCCATGTAGCAGGCGGCGAGCCGGCCGAGACCGCCATTGCCCAAGGCGGGATCGGGCTCCTGCAAGCGGATCTGGTCGAAGTCCACGCCAAGTTGCGAAAGCGCGTCGCGCACGACTGCGACGTCGCCGAGATTGCCCAGCGTATCCGCCAATAGGCGGCCGATCAGGAACTCCATCGACAGATAGTAGACCCGCTTCTCCCCGCTGGCCCGAACGCGGCGTCGGCCGGACTGCCAGTCATCCACCACGCTGTCGCGCACCGCCATCGCGGTGGCCACGAACCACTCGCGTGGGCTGGCACGCGGCGGCTCCTTGCCGACCTGGTAGATCAGCTTGGAGAGAATACGCTGTTTGAGAGCCGAGGCGTCCATGAGATCTCTTACCGGGTCAGTGACGTGGGCGGTGTAACGTAAAAGCAAGAACAGGTTTTCATGAAGGTTTAGGCGATCCCTGTCGCGGCGCAACAAGAGTGTTGTTGGCGCAGCGCCGCTGGGTATGCTCGCGGCCATGATCGATCCAAAGGCTTTCGACTCCCACGCCTACGTCGCCGCGGTGGCTCCCATGCTAGGACTGGCGCTTACGCCCGAGCGGGCTGCCGCCGTGGCCGACGCGCTGGCGCTGGTGGTCCGTGTCGCCGCCCCGGCGCTGGAATATGCGCTCCCGGAGCACGAGGAGCCAGCACCGGTGTTTGTGCCATGAACGCCAGCGAGATCACCGCCCATCTGAGAAGCGGCCGCCTTTCCTCGGTCGAGGTGGTGAAAGCCGCGTTGGCGCGCATCGGCGAACGAGACCCCGAGATCAACGCGTTCACCAGCGTCATCGGCGAGCGGGCGATGGCGCGGGCGCGGGCGTTGGATGCGGAAATCGTACGGGGCAATGACCCCGGCCCATTGGCGGGCGTGCCGTTCGCCGCGAAGAACCTGTTCGACGTTGCGGGTGTCACGACACTGGCGGGCAGCATCATCGAGCG
>JANXXW010000397.1 GCA_025350425.1 Rhodospirillales bacterium | reverse complement strand
CCGGAAGTCTCAGGGTCCATGGGAAGTCCTATACGCCGAGGAAGCGTCCGCCCTCGCGTGCCAACTCTACTATGTCTCCGGTCCAGACGATTTTTCCGGTTTCGATCACGGCGGCACGGTCGCCGACGCGGGTGGCGAAATGCAGGTTCTGTTCGGCCAGCAGCACGGTGACGCCCTCTCGCTTCAACGCCAGGATGGCATGGGCCATCTGCTCCACGATGACGGGCGCGAGACCTTCGCTTGGTTCGTCCAGCAACACGAGGCGTGGATTTCCCATCAGGGTGCGGGCGATGGCGAGCATCTGCTGTTCCCCGCCGCTCATGCGCCCACCAAGGCGTCCGCGCATCTCGCCCAGATTGGGAAATAGGGCGAACAGCCGGTCGGGCGTCCACGCGGGTCGGCCATCGCGCGGTGGGCGCTCCCCCACTTCGAGGTTCTGCATGACGGTGAGGTCGGTGAAGATGCGGCGTTCCTCGGGCACGTAGCCCAGGCCGGCACGGGCGATACGATAGGTTTCGGCACGCGAGATATCGAGATCGCCGAACTGGATCTCGCCGCTGGCGGGGCGCACGAGGCCGATGAGCGATTTCATGGTCGTGGTCTTGCCAGCGCCGTTGCGGCCGATCAGCACCAGCACCTCCCCGGCGGCGATGCTGAACGAGACCCCCTGGAGGATGTGTGCGCGGCCGTAATAGGTGTGGAGGTCGCGGACCCGCAACACGCTCAGTGGCCGCCGCTGGTAGCGCCGGAGCCCAGGTAGACTTCGCGTACGCGTGCGTTGGCGCGGATCGATGGGCCATCGCCCTCGGCAATGATCTCGCCGCGATTTAGCACCAGAATGCGGTCGGCGATGTCGAACACCACGTCCATATCGTGCTCGGTAAACAGCACGGCCACGCCGCGTTCGGTGGCCAGCGTTCGGGCGAGGCGCATGAGGGCGACGCGCTCGGCAGGGGCCATGCCGGCGGTGGGCTCGTCCATCAACAGCAGGCGCGGCGCGTGCGCCAGGGCGATGGCGAGTTCGAGGCGCTTGAGGTCGCCGTAGGCGAGCACGCCGGCGGCACGCGCCGATTGGTCCCGCAGGAACACCTGGGCCAGCAGGTCGTCGGCCTCGGCGCCGTGCTGGCCGGCGGTGGGGCGCCACATCCGCCAGAGCGCGTGGGCATGGGACAGCAGCGCCATCTGCACGTTCTCCCGCACCGTCATGCTGGCGAAGGTGGCGGTGATCTGGAAGGTGCGGCCGACGCCGAGGCGGAAGATGCGGGCGGGGGAAAGGCCGGTGATATCCCGCCCGTCGAGCGCCACGCCGCCGCCATCGGGGCGAAGCTGGCCGTTCAGCATGTTGAAGCAGGTGGATTTGCCCGCGCCGTTGGGACCGATCAGGGCGAGCATCTCCCCGGCCTCCAAGGCGAACGAGATACCGGACACCGCCGCGATGCCGCCGAAACGCTTGGCGAGGTCGCGGACCACGAGGGCGCTCACGCCTCCCGTCCGCGCAACCAGAGGCGCTGGGCCGCGCCGGCGATGCCTTGGGGGAACGCGAGCACAAGGGTGATGATGACGGCGCCGAGGGCGAAGCGCCACAATTCGGTGGCGATCAACAGGGTGTCGTACAGGCCGGTATACGCGATGGCCCCCACGATGGGGCCGGTCACGGTCCCCACGCCGCCGAGCAGCACCATGAGCAACGCATCCACCGAGCGACCGATGGAGATGAAAGTGGGGAACACGCTCCCCTTCGAATAGGCGGCGATGCCGCCGGCGAGCCCGGCACACGCCCCGGCGATGGCGAAGGCCGCGAGCCGGATGGTGGGCGCGTCGAGCCCGATGGCGGCGGCCCGCAACGAGGAGTCGCGCGTGGCGCGGAGCGCGTAGCCGAACGGGGAGGCGAGCACGCGGCGCAGCAGCACCGTGGCGCCGAGGCAGAGCGCTAAAGCGAGCCAGTAGAACACCCTTGGGCTGGCGGCCCAGGTGGCGGGCCAGACTCCCAGGATACCATTATCGCCTCCCGTGAACTCGGTGGATTGGAAGGCGACAGCCCACACGATCTGCGCGAAGGCCAGCGTGAGCATCGCCAGATATACGCCCGCAAGCCGGACCACGAACCAGCCGAACAAGGCGGCGACCAGCCCGGCGGCGATCGGTGCGAGCAGCAGGCCGAGCGGCATCGGCGCCAGAAACGATTTGGCGGCCAGCGCCGCGGCATAGGCGCCGATGCCGAACCAGGCGGCGTGGCCGAAGCTGGGCATCCCGCCCGGACCCATCATGAAATGCAGCGATGCCGCGAACAGGATTGCGATGGCGATCTCGGTCAGCACCGACAGCGCGAATGGACCCACGATCAACGGCGCTGCAATGGCCATCATGAGTGCCGCCGCCCCGAGCCATTTCAGCGCGATGGGGGCGGGCCGCACCACGATCGGCAGCGTTTCGGCGCGGGATGCGGGTTGTGCCCGGCCGAGCAGGCCGTAGGGGCGCAGCACCAGCACGCCAGCCATCACGGCGAACACGAGGATGGAGGTAGCTTGCGGGATAAGCACGATGCCGAAGGCTTGGAGAAGCCCGATCAGAAGGCTCGCCAGGAACGCGCCCGGCAGGCTGCCGAGACCGCCCACCACCACGACCACGAATGCGTCGGTGATGATCGACAGGTCCATCTGGAGGTTGGCGGAACCATCCGGCAGGGCAAGCGCGCCGCCGATCCCGGCCAATGCTGCCCCGAGGGCGAATACGGAGGTGAACAGCAGCCGCTGATCGACGCCCAACGCCGCGACCATGTCCCGGTCCTGGGTGGCGGCCCGCACCAGGGTGCCCCATCGGGTCCGTGTGAACAGCAGCCATAGCAGCAGCAGGACCACAGGCCCGATGACGATGAGCACGAGATCGAATTGCGGGAAGCGGGAACCGAGAATGGTGACGGAAGCGCGCATCCACCTCGGACGCGACAGGGTGAGATCTTGTGCGCCCCAGATACGCAGCGCGATGTCCTGCACCATCAAAACCACGCCGAAGGTCGCCAGCAACTGGAGAAGTTCAGGCGCGCGATAGATGCGGCGGAGCAGGAACACTTCGACGCAGATACCGATCGCGCCGGCCACCATGC
>JANXXW010000151.1 GCA_025350425.1 Rhodospirillales bacterium | reverse complement strand
ATTATCTACTTCGTGCTGGTACGGGACTGGGGGGCCAGCCGCGCGGGGACGTATGCGTTCGTCTCACCGGTGTTTGCGGTGCTGCTCGGGATGGCTGTCTATGGTGAGCCGGTCAGTGTGCTGGATGCGGTCGGTATGGCGTTTATGCTGGCCGCCGCGGCCGTGGTGATCCGTCGCGTGGCTTGAATAGGTAACCGCGGAGGTGGACTTCGTCGGACACCAGAGTGGACTCTCAGTGCCCGCGGCGTTGATCTGAGGTTCGAACGCCACCTGCGGCTGGAGGACATGGTCATGCCGCCGGCGCTATTGCTGGCGCTCGGCGGCATGCTGATCGTGGATCGGATTTAGGCGAGCGCCCGGTCTTGCGCGCGGCTTATCGCCCATATGCCGGGTCCGGCGAAGGCGAAATACAGGAAGATGAAGCAATAGAGGATCGCCGCATCGCCGCCGTTGACAATCGGGAAGGGGCTGCGCGGCGCGTGCGCTATCCAATAGGCGAATGCCATCTCGCCCGACATGATGAGCGCGACCGGCCGCGTGAACAGGCCGAACAGCAGGAGCAGGCTGCCAGTGAACTCGATCACGGCGGCGCTCCAACTGAGCGTCATCATCGCCGGCAGGCCTGTTGCGGGTGGGACCGGGAAGCCGAACAGCTTTTGTATCCCATGCTCCAGGAACAGAAGCGCCACGACGATGCGGAGGACCGAGAGCAGGCGGGGAGCCCAGTCTGCGGCGAAGTTCGATGTTTTCTGCATTATGTCCCGTAACATGATCGAAAGCGCCAAGCCAACCAGCCAAGTTGCTGCTTCCGCATGCCAGCGCAACACGCTCCACCGCGTGACTTCCAAAGCACGGATCAGCCCGAATCAGCTTGCCGCCATGACGATGATGCCGGCGTAGATGCCCGGCGAATGCGCGAACCGTATCGCCCCAAACATGGCGCGGCTGATGCCGTCGCCGGCCGGATCGAACCGGATCTCGGCACCTCCCTCATTCGGATGATGGACCGGACCGGCGGCGAGCTCGATGGCGTTCACCGACCGGCCGGCTGCGGGCGCCGGCGTTGTCAACTGTTGCCAGCGGCTGGATCGGGGATAACGTAGCATTCGCCCGCGCGGAGGACGTCATCGACGCCCATCCAGCAAGTGCGGCAGTCGGACACCAGCACTACTGAGGAAACGCAACCAATGGCCATGATGCCCACTGAACAGGCTCCCGGATTCCAGCGTCGCCGTGTGGGCGGCACGGTGGTGACGGCGGTGAACGACGGCATGATCTTGGGTAATTTCGACGCGGTGCGAGGCATCGAGGCGAGCGCCGCTGAAGCGGTGCTGCGATCCTGCTTCCGTCCGGTGGAACCGACATTCACCATCAATACCTATCTGGTGCAGGACGGCGCCCGCAACGTGCTGATCGATACCGGAAGCGGCAGCCTCATGGGGGCGTTCGGGGGGCGGTTGCTCGGCAACCTGCGTGCGGCGGGCCTGGCGCCCGGCGACATCGACGCGGTGTTGCTGACACATCTGCACATCGACCATGTCGGCGGCTTGACCGACGCGGCGGGCGCGGCATCGTTCGAGCGTGCTGAGATATTCGTGGCGGAGGCCGAAGGCGCGTTCTGGCTGGACCCGGAGCGCGCCGCCCGGGCGCCGGAAGCGATGCGGCCAGCCTTCGCGACCGCGGCGGCGGCGCTCGCGCCCTATGGCGCACGAGTGCGGCGCTTCACTGGGCTGGAGCCGATCCCCGGCATCCGCGCCGAAAGCCTGCCGGGGCACACGCCCGGCCATACCGGCTACCGCATCGACGGCGACGCTGGCGGGCTGCTCATCTGGGGCGACATCGTGCATCTGCCGGACATCCAGTCGCGTCGTCCCGGCGTCACCCTGGCGTTTGACATCGATCCCGTGCAGGCCGAGGCCACCAGGCGCCGCGTGTTCGACATGGCGGCGCGGGACCGGCTTCTGGTGGCGGGAATGCACATGCATTTCCCCGGCTTTGCCAATGTGGCGCTTGCAAGCGAAGGCTATGCGCTGGTGCCGGCGCTGTGGATGCCCGCGCTATGAGGGCCTCGCTGCTGGACCTCACCGGCATAGGCAAATCGTTCGGGGCGGTACGAGCGCTGGACGGTATGGATTTCTCCATCGGGGCCGCCGAGGTCGTGGGCCTCATGGGCGACAACGGAGCGGGCAAGTCCACGCTTACGAAGATTATCGCGGGTAATTTTCCACCGACCGAGGGCACCATCCGCCTGGAAGGCGCGCCCGTGGTGTTCGACCGGCCAGCGGCGGCGCGCGATGCCGGGATCGAGGTGATGTACCAGGACCTCGCCATCGCGGAAAATCTGACCGCGGCGGCCAATGTGTTCCTCGGCCGCGAGATGCACCGGCGGTTCGGGCCGCTGCGGATGCTCGATCACAAAGCAATGAACAAGCGTGCGGCGGAGCTTTTCCGCGAACTGAAAAGTGAGACGCGGGCGGATGACCTGGTGCGGTTCATGTCCGGCGGGCAGCGCCAGGCAGTGGCCATCGCGCGCACCCGGCTGGCGAAATCCAAGCTGGTGCTGATGGACGAGCCGACGGCCGCCATCTCGGTGCGTCAAGTCGCCGAGGTGCTGGAGCTGATCCGCCGGCTGCGCGACAGCGGCACCTCGGTCATGCTCATCAGCCACCGCATGCCGGACGTGTTCAGCGTGTGCGACCGGGTCGTGGTGATGCGGCGCGGGCGCAAGGTGGCGGACAAGCTGATTGCCGCATCGAGCCCCGAGGAGGTGACGGGCCTGATCACCGGTGCGATCGCCGCCGCCTGATGCCAGTGCTCAATTAATGTCAGTCCTGTTCAAAGCGGCTCCGCCCGAGACTGATCCTGGCTTTGAGAACATACGCCGTACCGTCTGGCACCGGCGCGGTTTCCTGGGCAGCCAGACCGCCTACGTCACGCTGGCCTTCATCATCATCACACTGCTGGTAGCGACCTTGGCCGGCAACTTCACCACCACAAACAACCTGCTGAACATCTCGCGCAATTTCAGCTACATCGCGCTGATCTCGCTTGGCATGACCGTGGTCATCATCACCGGCGGCATCGACCTGTCCGTCGGCGCGG
>JANXXW010000150.1 GCA_025350425.1 Rhodospirillales bacterium | reverse complement strand
GACCCAGTCCAGTTCCACAGCGACGAAGGGAACGTCCTCGACTTGGATACGGCCACGCTCGGCAGGCGTTTCCAGCCAGTACGAGCCATCTGCCTCGCGCTTGAGCACTGAGGAGAACAGGCAGACCAATTCCTTGCGCCCGATCGGAGTGCCGCGATAAAGCCATGTGCCGTCACGCTTGATGAGAAACGGCATGTCGCCGCACTCAATGCGCTGGCGGGGCGGGCGATTGGCGTTGCAGGCGTTTGCCGGCATCTGGAAACCCGTCGCCAGCGTCGAAATTCCCTCCCCCATGCGCCGATATCCGTTCAAATTGCCGTATCCTCAACCATCGTGATCTCGCGTCGAGAAACTCTATATGGGGTGCGTCCCCCCACAAATTGAAGTGGCACCACTCGACCTGTTCTTATGTGGGCCAGGTTTTGCTCCATGCCAGAGATCGGCCCGGGGGCCTCGCGCCGAGCCACGGAAGCACCAGATGACGTCTCGAACCAAGGAAGAACCCATGTCAGCAAGGGCCGCCGACTTCCCGCCTCCCGCAACTGGCGACATTTTGTCGGAAGTGGAGACGCTTGGCACGCGGGTGGCTGAACTGCGGGCGCAGATCGGCAAAGCGATTTTCGGCCAGCAGGAGGTCATCGACCAAACCCTGATCACGTTGCTCTCAGGAGGGCACATGTTGCTCGTGGGCGTGCCGGGCCTGGGCAAAAGCAAGTTGGTCGAGACCCTGGCGACGGTGCTTGGGATGGCATCCAAGCGGGTGCAGTTCACGCCAGATCTGATGCCCGCCGACATCCTGGGCAGCGAGGTGCTGGACGAGGCGGCCGGCGGGCGGCGAAGTTTCCGCTTCGTGCCGGGACCAGTGTTCTGCCAGTTGCTGATGGCCGACGAAATCAATCGCGCGAGCCCGCGGACGCAATCGGCGCTGTTGCAGGCGATGCAGGAGGGGCGTGTGGCGGTAGGCGGCGTGGAACATCCCCTGCCCCGCCCGTTTCACGTGCTGGCAACGCAGAATCCGATCGAGCAGGAGGGCACTTATCCGCTTCCCGAGGCGCAACTCGATCGTTTCCTGTTGGAGATCCAGGTGCGCTACCCCGACCTTGCCGACGAGCGGACCATGCTGCTGGCCACCACCGGCGCTGCCGAGGCGCCACCGGTGCAGGCGTTCGACGCTGAGTCGCTGCTCGCGGCGCAGGCGCTGATCCGGCGCGTCCCGGTGGGGACCAGCGTGGTGGACGCCATCCTGGCGCTCGTGCGCGGCGGGCGGCCAGAAAGCACGACGCTGGAAATCGTGCGCCGGCATGTCGCGTGGGGCCCCGGGCCGCGCGCGGCGCAAGGATTGATGCTGGCGACGCGCGCTCGGGCGCTGCTCGATGGACGGCTGTCGCCGAGCATCGACGACGTGGCGGCCTTGGCGCCACCGGTGCTCCGGCATCGCATGGCGCTCAACTTCTCGGCCCGTGCCGAAGGCGTGATACTGGCCGACGTGATCGGCAAGCTGGTCGAGGGCCTCGCTTGACGCCTGCCGTTTTAGCACGTCGCGCCGAGGCGCTTGGGTCTCGGCTGCCGCCGCTGCTGGTGGCGGCAGAGCGGGTTGCAGCGACGGTGGCGCAAGGCGTGCATGGCCGCCGCCGGGTGGGTCAGGGTGATAGTTTCTGGCAGTTCCGGCCGTTCGTGGACGGAGACACGGCCTCGCGCATCGACTGGCGGCAATCGGCGCGCTCGGATCGCAACTTCATCCGCGAGACAGAGTGGGAGGCGGCGCAGACGGTCGGGCTCTGGCGCGATGGCGGTCCGAGCATGAGGTGGCGGTCACGGCACGCCACGACCGAGAAGATCGAGCGGGCGGAAATTCTGCTGCTGGCGCTGGCGTCGCTGCTGCTGCGCGGAGGAGAGCGGGTGCGGATGATGACGATGGGCGCGCGGAGTGTGGCTGGACGCGGGCTCGACCGGTTGGCGGAGCAACTGGGCGAGATGCCGGACGGAGACGGAATGCCGGGCGACGTGCCAGTGCCGCGCCATGCCCGCGTGGTGCTGATCGGCGACATGCTGGCGCCACTGGAGCGCGTGCAGGCGACCATCGGACGACTGGCGGCGATACCGGTAAGCGGGCACGTGGTGCAGGTGCTGGACCCCGCTGAAGCATTGTTGCCTTACACCGGGCGGGTTCGGTTCGAGGGTTTTGGCACAAGCGAGACGGCGCTGATCCCACGCGTGGAGAGCGTGCGCGACGCCTACACGCAACGGCTCGCGGAGCAGCAGGCCGGGCTGGCGGCCATCTGCGCCGCCGCCGGGTTCGGTTTTTCGGTGCATCACACGGACCACCCGCCCGAGGCCGCGTTGCTGGCGCTGTATGCGGCGTTGGCGCCGCGTGCGGGCCGGCGATGATCTTTGCCGCACCCTGGCTCCTGCTGGCGCTGGTGGCGTTGCCAATGCTGTGGTGGCTGTTGCGGGTGACGCCACCGGCACCGCGCCAGGAGATTTTTCCGGCGGTGCGTTTGTTGCTCGGGCTGAACGCGACGGCGGAAACACCGGCGCGGACCCCTTGGTGGCTGCTGGCGTTGCGGATGCTGGCGGCGGCGCTGGTGATCGTGGGACTGGCACGGCCGGTGCTGGATGCGGGCGCACAGCTACCGGGATCGGGGCCGGTGCTGCTGGTGATCGATGACGGCTGGGCGGCGGCGGCGGACTGGGCGGCAAGGCTGCGCGCGGCGGGGAGTGTGATCGACCGTGCGGAGCGAGACGGCCGGCCGGTGGCGCTGTTGACGACGGCTCCGGGGGAGTTGGGCGAGGCGCCGGAAGTCTCGGCCGCGTCGCCCGCCGCCGAGTTGCGTCCCCGCCTTGCTGCGTTGCGGCCAAAGCCGTGGAACGTCGATCGGGGTGCGGCGACAGCGGCGTTGGGTCGGTGGCGCAACGGCGGTGCGGTGGCCTACATCGCCGACGGATTGAAGGATGGCGGGGGTTGGGACGGGTTCGCGGCGGCCCTTGCAGCGACGGGGCCGGCGCTCGAATTGCGCGACATCGTATCGCCGGCTCGGTTGCTGCTGCCGCCGCGCGCGGAGGCGGACCGGCTGGTGGCGCGCGTGGCGCAGACCCCGCGTTCCTCGGCGAGCGAGGTGGCGGTGCTGGCGCAGGCGGGCGACGGGCGCACTTTGGCGCGGGTGAACGCCATTTTCCCGGCCGGCGCCACCACGGCCGATGCGGCGATCCGCCTGCCGCCCGAGTTACGCAATCGCCTGACCCGGCTGGCGCTGGAGGGGTCGGCATCGGCGGGCTCCTCCGTGCTGTTGGACGAGCGTTGGCGGCGACGGCCGGTCGGCTTGCTGGCCGGGAACGCAACGACGGCGGACGCGCCTTTGACCGGGGAGCTTTTCTATCTCCGCCGGGCGCTGGACCCGAGTGCCGAACTGCGCACCGGCGACCTCGCCACCCTGCTGTCCCGCGAACTCTCCGTGCTGGTCCTGGCCGATCACGTTGTGGCCGATGGCCCTGAGCACGACGCGATCGAGAGCTGGGTCGAGAAAGGCGGGTTGCTGGTGCGTTTTGCCGGACCTCGCATGGCAGAACACCCGGACTCGATGTTGCCGGTGCGGCTGCTGGCCGGAGATCGCCAACTCGGCGGCGCGATGTCATGGAGCCAACCGGCGGCGCTGGCCCCCTTCCCGTCCACCTCAC
>JANXXW010000333.1 GCA_025350425.1 Rhodospirillales bacterium | reverse complement strand
GGCTGCTGGCGCCGCACCTGGTCAATGGCGGCGCCAACAACTCGGTCTGGCTGGGCGAGTACAAAGGCACCACAATGCTGTTCGCGGAAGGTGACGGCACCTTCATCGCACTCGGTTGCTCGCGGCCGTTCCTGGCCCGCTCGGTCGGCTATGTCGGCGTCAGCGACGGATGGCAGGAGCTGTCGCGCCACGGGACGCTGTCGAACCAGTGGGAGCAGGCGCCCGCCGGCAACGTGGCGATGTGCGCCGAGATCGACGTGGCCGACGGCGCGCCGTTCGTGCTGGCGCTGGGCTTCGGGCGCGGCTGGGCGGAGGCGGCGTTCCGGGTGCGCGCCTCGCTGGACCATAAGTTCGATGCGATGGCCGACGAATATGCAAGGGCGTGGCGCGAGTGGCAGCGCCCGCTTGTGGAGTTGCGGGGCGCCAGCACGACGCGCCACACCTACCGCATCAGCACCGCCGTGCTGCGCGCGCATGACAGCCCGAACTTCCCGGGCGGCATCATCGCCAGCCTGTCGATCCCGTGGGGCGCCCGCAAAGGCGACGACGACCTCGGCGGCTACCATCTGGTATGGCCGCGCGACCTGGTGGAGACCGCCGGCGGTCTGCTCGCCTGCGGCGCGTTCGACGACGCACACAGGGTCTTACAATATCTGCGGGCGACGCAGGAGGCGGACGGACATTGGCCGCAGAATTGCTGGCTGGATGGCACGCCCTTTTGGCAGGGCGTGCAGATGGACGAGTGCGCGTTCCCCATCCTGCTGGTGGACATGATGCGCCGTGCCGGGGCGCTGCAGCCGGGCGCCCTGCCCGCCTACTGGCCGATGGTGGAACGCGCCTGCGGCTATGTCCTGCGGAACGGGCCGGTAACCCGCCAGGATCGCTGGGAGGAGGATGGGGGTTACTCCACCTTCACGCTTGCGGTGGAGATTTCCGCGTTGCTGGCCGGCGCAGACCTCGCCGACATCGCCGGGCGTCCGGCGCTGGCGGAGGCGTTGCGCGAGACCGCCGATGCGTGGAACGACGCCATCGAAAGCTGGACCTTCGTGACCGACACCGCCCTGGCCCGAGCGGCTGGAGTGGACGGTTATTACACACGGATCGTGCCTCCGGTGGGCGACACAGCCGATGCCGAACTGCACGGCGAAGTGGCGATCAAGAACCGGCCGTATGACCAGACCAACATGCCAGCGGCCGACATCATCAGCCCCGACGCACTCGCACTGGTCAGGTTCGGGCTGCGTGCCGCTGATGATCCACGCATCCTGTCCACCGTGCGGGCTATCGATCACGCGCTTCGGGTCGAACTGCCGGGCGGTCCGTGCTGGTATCGCTATAACCATGACGGCTATGGCGAGCACGCCGATGGCCGCGGTTTCGATGGCACCGGCATCGGTCGCCTGTGGCCGTTGATGACCGGCGAGCGGGCGCATTACGAATTAGCCGCGGGCCGCGCTGACGAGGCCAGGCGGTTGCTGGCAACGATGGAGGCATGCTCCAGCGCCGGTGGCATGATCCCCGAACAAGTATGGGACACCAACGACATTCCCGAGCGTGAACTCGTGCGCGGGCGGCCCAGCGGTTCGGCCATGCCGCTCGTGTGGGCACATTCGGAGCACGTCAAGCTGTGCCGATCGCTGGCCGACGGCGCCGTATTCGACATGCCGCCGCAAACGGTGGCCCGCTATGTGGCGACCCGCACCGTGCCGCGCGTGCAGCCGTGGCGAGCCGACTGGCGCGCGCTACGAGTGGCGGCGGGCCGCGTGTTACGGCTCGACCTGAGCGAGCCGACCTCCATCGCATGGTCGGATGACGGCTGGGTGACCACACGGATGAGCTTGACCACCGATATCGGCGCGGGAATGTACGTCGTGGAGTTGCCGAGCCACGCCGGTCCTGGTGGCCAGATCGCGTTCCGCCTGAACAACACGGAGCATTTGGTCGCGATCGTGTGATAAAATCGGGCAGGAAGATGCCCGCGTTTCCGCGCATGAGCACAAATCCGAAGAACCCAGACGATTGAACAACTGGATACGAAAACGTGACGGGCGCGGGCGTCCTGCCGCAATGACGCTCCGCGAGGAGTGAGCGAGAAGTTCGAGCCGTCGCTCCGTAAGGCGGAGACACTGAAGCGTATCGACATAATGCCGGGCAAGAGTGGCCGGGGGTATGGCTACCAAGCTTTGGGATGCACTTGGCGTGCGAGTGGCGTAGGAGTTGCAGGTCAAGCGTAGTCTGGGCTTGGACCGTTTCGGCCTGCCCCGGCACAATTGAAATGGAGCTAAAATGCAGATCCGAGTCGGTTACGACATCACCTACGAATGCCAACAACCGACGCCGATGCTGCTGGTGCTGAACGTGCATTACTCCCGCGCCTCCGACATGGTCATGCCAGACTTCGTGACCACCGACCCGAACGTACCGATCCATGGCTATCGCGACGGATTCGGAAACTGGTGCACCCGTGTCCTGGCACCCGCCGGACGTATTCGCCTGATGGGCACTGGCGTCGTGCGCGACACCGGGCGACCGGAACCGCAGGTCTGGTCGGCGCGGGAGCATCCCGTGCACGAACTTCCCGAAGAGACTCTGATCTTCTTGTTGGGCAGCCGCTATTGCGAAACGCAGCTGTTGTCGCAACTCGCTTGGGACACATTCGGCCACCTGACGCCCGGATGGTCCCGCGTGCAGGCGGTCTGCGATTACGTGAACCGCCATCTCGTGTTCAGCTATCCCAAGGCGCGCCCGACCCGGACCGCGTGGGAGGCATGGAACGAGGGAACAGGCGTCTGCCGCGATTTTGCGCATCTTGCCATTACGCTGTGCCGCTGCCTGAACATCCCAGCGCGCTATTGCACCTCCTACCTCGGCGACATCGGGGTTCCCATCAGTCCCGACCCGATGGATTTCGCGGCAAGCATCGAGGTCTTTCTGGGCAACCAGTGGTATACTTTCGATCCGCGCAACAACGTCCCCCGTATCGGCCGCATCTTGATCGCGCGTGGGCGGGACGCGACCGACGTCGCGATCAGCACCAGCTTCGGGCCGAGCACGCTGCTGAACTTCACCGTCATCACCGACGAAATTAGAGACGTCTCACCGGCGGGGTAGCTTTGGCGCAGGGGTCCACCATGTCTTCGGCGCAACCACATGGGAACGACACATGGCCAGCATCAAAATCGCCGCGACCGACGGTTCGGGCAGCTTCGACACCTACCTCGTGGAGCCGAAGCACAAGCCGGCCGGCGCCGTGATACTGATCCAGGAGATATTTGGGGTAAACAAGTCCATGCGGGAGACGGCCGAACAGGTCGCCGACCTCGGCTTTATGGTGCTGGCACCCGACCTGTTCTGGCGGCAGCAGCCGAACGTGGATATCAGCGACAAGTCGGAGGAGGAGTGGAAGCAGGCCTTCGCCCTGATGAATGGCTTCGACCAGCAGAAGGGCATCGACGACCTGAAGGCAACCGTGGCCGCGGCGCGCGCCTTGCCCGGCTGCAACGGCAAGGTCGGCACGATGGGCTACTGCCTCGGCGGGCGGCTAGCGTTCATGATGGCCGAGCAGTCCGACGCCGAGATAAACGTCTCCTATTACGGCGTGGGGCTGGACACGCTGCTGGGCGATCTGGGCCGGGTGTCCAAGCCGTTGCTGGTGCACATCGCGGATGAGGATAACTTTTTCCCCGCCGAGGGCCGCGCAAAGGTGGTCGCGGCAACCCAGGGCCACGGATTGGTTCGCTCCTACGTATACCCCAAGGCCGACCATGCCTTTGCGCGCGTCGGTGGTACGCATTGGGACGGTCGCTCGGCGGTGATCGCCAACGGCCGCAGTGCCGAGGCCCTGGTAGCCGCGCTTAGTTAAAATCCTCGCCTCTCCCCCTTGAGAGAGGGGGAGCAAGGGTTGACCTCAGCGACCTCTGGACTGACGGTGCGGCCAATGGAAATGTCGCTCGAACAATTGGCCGCATCGATTCCGGATGGGGCGATGCTGGCACTACCGCCGGATAATTCATTGTCGCCCTGCGAACTTGCTCGCGCGCTGATCCGGCGCGGTGCGCGGGGCTTGCAACTGCTCGGCGTGCCGGTGTCCGGGTTCGCGACCGACCTTCTGATTGGGGCCGGGTGCGTGGTTTCCGTACAGACCAGCGCCGTCACGCTGGGCGAAGCGGGAACGGCGCCCCGGTTCGTCGATGCGGTGAAGCGCGGCACGGTCAAGGTGATCGACGCGACATGCCCCGCGATACACACCATGTTGCAGGCCGCCGAGAAGGGCGTGCCGTTCATGCCATTGCGGGGCGTGCTCGGCAGTTACGTACTGGCGCACCGGCCGGATTGGAAGGTCATCGACAATCCGTTTTCGGATGGCGGCGACCCGATACTCTTACTCCCCGCGCTGTCGCCCGATGTGGCGGCGTTCCACGCGATCATGGGTGACGCCGAGGGCAATGTGTTCGTCGGACGCCGGCGCGAACTGGCCACCCTCGCCCATGCGTCCAGGCGCGTTGTGGTGACTGTGGAACGGCTGATCGAGGGCAACCTGTTGGCAGACGAGCGGCTGGCGGCTGGTGTGATTAGCGGGATGTATGTCGATGCCATGGCGGTGGCCGTGCACGGCGCCTGGCCGCTGGGCTTGCTCGACGAATACGCGGCGGATGCGGCCCATGTGGCGGAGTATGCAAGCGCGGCGCGGACAGATGCGGGGTTCCGTGAGTATCTGGACCGCCACGTCCTGGCACCTCGCGCCCAGGCACCGCGCGCCCAGGCCGCCGAATGACCGTCTCGCCAGAGGAACGGCTGATCGGGGCCATCGCACGGTTGATCCTGGACCCCACGGCGCCTCCCGCGCGCCACATCGCCGTGGGTGCAGCCAGCCCGATTCCGGCGGCCGCGTGCTGGCTGGTGAAGAAGCTGGGCCATCCCGTACGGCTGTCGCTGCTGCACCGCCCAACCGGCAACCCATTCACCGAAGGGTCGCGCGAATTGTTCGACCTCGCGGGACAGGGGCGCATCGATCTGTTCTTCCTGGGCGGCGGGCAGATCGACGGCCAGGCGAACCTGAACTTGGTCGGCACCGGCGATTGGCCGGGACGAACGGCGCGCTTTCCCGGGAGTTTCGGCTCCGCGTTCATGTATTTCATGACTCCGCGCACCATCCTGTTCCGCGAGGAACACTCGACGCGGGTGTTGGTGCCGCGCGTGGACATCGTCTCCGCCCCCGGCATATCGCCTCCCGGCACATTCCGCCGTGGCACCGCCCAGGCGCTGGTGACCGGGCGGTGCGTATTCGGGTTCGACGGGACGCAGTTCTCGCTAGCCTCGGTGCATCCGGGCGAAACCGCAGAAAGCGTGCGGACCAACACCGGGTTCGCGTTTCGCGATGGCACGCCTTGCGTCACCGCCGATCCGACCGCGCGGGACCTCGATCTGCTGCGCGGCGAGGTTTGCGAGGAGATGCGGGAAACCTATCCAGAGTTCTGCCGCCGTGTGTGGGACCGGGCAGCTGTTGAAAGGGCCGCATGATGAGTGGGGTTGGGAAGGGCCTCGCGCGATCTGCGGGTGCGTTGGCCGGACTGAAGGTGGTGGACCTGACGCGGGTTCTCGGCGGACCTTATAGTACCATGATTTTATCGGATCACGGGGCCGAAGTGATCAAGGTGGAACCGCCCCAGGGCGACGAGGTGCGCGACTGGGGACCACCGTTTCTCGACGGGGATGCTAGCTATTTTATCGGCGTAAACCGCAACAAACGCTCGATTTCGCTCGATATCGGCAAGTCCGAGGGCCGCGCGATCATCCTGCGGATGCTGGAGGAGGCCGATATCTTGGTCGAGAACTTCAAACCCGGCACCATGGAGAAGTGGGGCATGGGCTATGAGGCGGATTTGGCGCCCCGCTTCCCGCGCCTGATCCACTGCCGCGTGTCCGGCTTCGGAGCGGACGGCCCACTTGGCGGCCTACCCGGCTATGACGCCGTGTTGCAGGCGATGACCGGCCTCATGAGCATCAACGGCGACGCGGATCGCGGGCCGACACGCCTGGGATGCGCCATCGTGGACATGGGAACCGGGCTATATTCCACCGTCGCTATGCTGATGGCGCTGCACGAGCGGGCCAACTCGGGGCTCGGCCAGTTCCTCGATATGACGCTGCATGATTGCGGCATGTCGCTGCTGCATCCCCAGGCGGCCAACTACTTCCTGAACGGGCGCCGCCCGGTGGCGACCGGCAATCCGCATCCGAATCTGTCGCCCTACGAAAAGTTGAGCACCGCGACCTGCGAGATATTCGTGGCGTCCGGCAATGACGGCCAGTTCCGCAAGCTCTGCACGGCTATCGGCAAGCCCGAATTGGCCGCCGATCCACGCTTCCTCACCAACGGGGACCGGCTGCACAACCGCGCGGCGATGCGGACGGAGTTGGAAGCAGCGTTCGCGCATGAGGACGGGCACGAGTTGTGCGACCGGCTGCTCCGGTTGGGTCTCCCGGCGGGGCCTGTATTGTTCGTGGACGAGGCGCTCGGCAGCGCCCATGCCGCGGCGCGGGAGATGGTGACGGAGATGGGCGACTACCGGGGCGTGGGAACCCCTATCAAGATGTCCCGCACACCTGGCGGCACGCGCCGTCCACCGCCTAAGTTCGCCGAGCACGCGACCGAGGTGCTGACCGAGCACGGCTACAGCGCGGCCGAGATCGCCCGGCTGGAGGCGGACGGTGTGGTTCACACCAAGCGGCGACGCTGATCAGCTCTCCGGCTGGCCCTCCGCCGCCTGGCGCAGCCTGCGGTAGCTGCGGCGGCTGAACGGCAGCATCCCGATATAGACGATGCCAATGGCGGCGAACCCACCCCAGGGGTCTGCAACGAGCAGGGCTGCGACCAACCCGGTGCCGAGCAGAAGTGGCAGCGCATACTGCGCCGGCACCTTGAAGTTCTTGAAGTTCCATACGCGGATGGTGGATACCAGCAGCAACGCCGTCCCGATCAGCACGACAGCGTTGAGCGGCGGGAACACCGCGATATTGTAAAGCCAGGTCAGATCTAGCGACCGCGCCTCCAGCCCGAGGAACAGGGGAAACAGCGCGAGCCCGGCGCCGGCCGGGGCGGGAACGCCGGTGAAAAAGTTATAGGTATACGCCGGATGCGGTGCGTCCAACGCTGCATTGAAGCGGGCGAGACGGAGCGCCATGCAGACCGAGAACATGATGCAGGGCATGAAACCGTAGCCATGCGCCGTCTGTAGCGACCAAAGATACAGTACGAACGACGGCGCCACGCCGAAGCACAGAAAATCCGCCAGACTGTCGAACTCGGCGCCGAAGCGGGAGGTGGCCTTCAACATGCGGGCGATGCGGCCATCCAGCCCGTCGATGCAGGCAGCGCCGATGATGGCAATGGCGGCGGCCCCGAACCGGCCGTCGAGCGCGAAGCGCATGGAGGTGAGGCCGGCGCATAGCCCGAGCATGGTCAGCAGGTTCGGGATCATGCGGTTGAACGAAAGGCCGTTGAAGCGCGGCCGGCGCCGCCCGAAGCGGCTCTTAAACTGGTAGACGCGGCGGGATGCGGGCTCGTTCATGCCTGAAGGTCGGCCATCACCGTCTCACCGCCAATCATGGTCTGGCCCACCGCGACCAGGGGCCGCACGCCAACGGGCAGGTAGGTGTCCGTGCGGCTGCCGAACCGGATGATGCCGAACCGCCCGCCCGCTACGGCGGCGTCGCCCTCACGCGCCGCGCACAGGATGCGACGCGCGATGAGGCCGGCGATCTGCACCACCGCCACATCCCGGCCGTCGGGCAGGCGAATGGCGAGCGCGTTGCGTTCGTTGTCGGAACTAGCCTTGTCGAGACTGGCGTTGACGAACTTGCCGGGGCGATAGGCGATCCGTGTCACGACGCCATCGACCGGCATCCGGTTCACGTGAACGTCGAGTACGGAAAGGAAGATGGCGACCCGCCAGCGCGGTGTGTCGCCCAGGCCCAGTTCGGCGGGCGGGATAGCGGGTTCGACCGAAACGATGTGGCCATCGGCAGGCGCCAGCACCAGGCCGGTTCGCCCGGGCGCTACGCGTTCGGGGTCGCGGAAGAAGTAGAGGCTGAACAGGGTAAAGGCGAGGCCGATCCAGGCCAGCCAGTGCGCCACCAGGAGCCCAACCAGAATCGCCACGACCCCGACGCCGATGAACGGCCGCCCCGCCGGGTGGGGAGGTGCAAGTACGAGCTTGAGCGAGGCGACGAGAGCCATGGCGTGATATTGTCCTGAAGGTAGCCCGTTTTATGGTGAGCCCGACACGCGCGAGCAAGACACGTCGGATGGCCGGGTCTAGCGGGCAGCGTGCGCCGTGTCCTTCGGGACGTTGAAGACTTGGCCGGGGTAGATCAGGGCAGGGTTGCGGATCTGGTCGCGGTTGGCCTCGTAGATGATGGTGTAGCGCGTTCCGAGGCCATAGGTCTGCCGTGCGATGCGCCACAGATTGGCTTTGGGCTGCACCACGATCCGGCTGCCGGCCAACTCGGCGAGGGCGAGGACAGCGCGCTCGAATGGCAATTCAATGCGCGAGGCGACTTGGTTTCCGGCGCCAAGCAGGTCCACGCGGACGCGATGGTTGCCGGGC
>JANXXW010000328.1 GCA_025350425.1 Rhodospirillales bacterium | reverse complement strand
CTGCCGTCAAGCCTGTCGTAGCCGTCATGGGTGGAACGGCAGCATCGGCGGGATACATGATCTCCGTTCCCGCAGCGCGTATCTTCGCTCGTGAGGCAACGCTCACCGGCTCGATCGGCGTTATTCTGGAAACCGGCGAGGCTTCCGGATTGCTCAGCAAGATCGGTCTCACGGCGGAGGCGATCATCTCGGGTCCGTTGAAGGACCAGCCCAGCTTCACCCACGCCTTGTCCCCCCAGGGCCGCGATGTGCTGCATGGGCTTGTGATGGACATGTTCGACCAGTTTGTCGGAATGGTGGCCGAGGGCCGGCATATGACAACGGAACAGGTAAGGGCATTGGCCGATGGCCGGGCCTACACGGGCCGCCAAGCGCTAAAGCTTGGTCTCGTCGATGCCATCGGAGGCGAGGAGAGTGCGCGGGCGTGGCTGGCACAGCAGCGGAATGTTTCGGAGATGTTGCCGGTCTGGGACCTCAGCACGAGTAATCTGGCCTCGCGCACATTCGGGGCGAGCCTCGGTGGAGTTTTTGGTGAGGCTTTGAAAACCGTTCTTGGTCAGGCACTTAGGCTTGACGGTGCATTGGCGATCTGGCAGCCTTCCGCGATAAATTCCGTGGCGGAGGCTCCCTGAAGGGCACCCCCGGCCAACTCGAGGGTGGGTGGATGACCAAGTCTGAATTGATTGGCGAGTTGTCCGCAGCCAACGCGCACCTCTCGAACCGCGATATCGAAACCATCGTCGGCACCATCTTCAACGAGATCACGGCGGCATTGGCGCGCGGCGAGCGTGTCGAACTACGCGGGTTTGGAGCGTTCACCGTGAAGAAGCGGGACGCGCGTACCGGGCGCAACCCACGCACAGGTGCCGCCGTTCCGGTTGATGAGAAGGCGGTACCGTTCTTCAAGGCCGGCAAGGAATTGCGGGAGCGGGTCAACAAGGGTGGTCCTGCCCGCGTCGCCGCCAGATAGAAGGGCCTGATCTTGATACGTATCCTGTTTGCCACCCCCTTGTTGTTCCTGCTTGTGCTGTTCGCACTCTCTAACTCGCAGATCGTGCAACTGGGCATCTGGCCCACCGACTTTGCGATCGAGGCGCCGCTGTCGATCGCGATATTGGTCGCGATGGCGATCGCCTTCCTGATCGGCGCGGCGATGCTCTGGGCCGCGGCGATTTCTGCGCGGGGCCGGGCCAAACGGGCCGAACGCGAAAAGCGCATGTTGAACGCCCAGGTGCGCGAGCTTCAGGCCCGGCTGGCCGTACCGAGCGCGGACGCTTTCCCTTCCCGCGTCCCGGCATTGATCAAATCCTGACCATCCGCGTCAAGATATGTGGCGTGAACGACGCGGACGGGCTGGACGCGGCGGTTGATGCGGGTGCTGACTGGGTAGGATACAACTTTTTCGAGAAGTCTCCGCGTTTCGTAACGCCTTCCAAGGCCGCGGCCTTCGCGGCACATGTCAGCGGCGGCCCCAAGCGCGTCGGATTATTCGTCAATCCGACCGACACGGCGATTGCCGAGACCTTGCGGGAGTTTGCACTGGACGTGTTGCAGATATACGCGCCCGTCCCGCGTATTGCTCAAATTCGGGCGCGCTTCGGTATTCCCGTCTGGCGAAGTGTCCATGTCACGGTCGCCGGTGATCTGCCCGAGGGCGAGGGCGAGGATGGCTTCGTGGTGGAACCTCGGCCACCAGCAGGTGCGACACGTCCGGGTGGCAATGCGGTGAGTTTGGACTGGTCGATACTCGCCAACTGGTCCGCGCCGCTTCCTTGGCTATTGGCCGGCGGCCTGCGCCCCGACAATGTCGCCCAGGCAATCCGCGCCAGTGGGGCAACGGCGGTAGATGTCTCGTCTGGCGTGGAATCCGCGCCGGGGGTCAAGTCGCCCGATCTGATACGTGAGTTCATTCGGCTGGCGCGGCTACCATCTGCGCCGGACGTGGCGGAAACCGTCGTAGCAGCAGCAACATAACGCCCATGGCCGGCAGCGATGCCAGCATGGAGAACACGTAGAAAAGCTTCCAACCGAGCGCCTGGGCCACGAACCCGGAAAGCCCGCCCACTGTGTGGGATGCCACGGATGCCAGCGAGGAGAGCAGCGCGTAATGCGTGGCCGTGTAGGCCGCGGCGCACAGGCCGGACAGGTAGGTCACGAAGGATGCGCTCGCCAATCCTTGGACGAACGCCTCCACGATCACCGTGGCGTAAAGTACGACGTGGTCTCCGGCTGAATAGGCCAGCCAGACATACATCCCCATCGCGATCATCTGGAGAAATCCAGTCGAGATCAGCGCCCGCGCCAAACCGATCCGCGCGATCAGCCATACACCGCCGGCGATGCCCAGGATGGTCGCAACCAGCGAATACGGCCCGGTTGCCGCCGCGACGGCACTCCGGTCGAAACCGAGGTAGTTGTAGAACGGTGCCAGCATGACGCCTGCCATGACCTCGCCGAGATAGAACAGCAGGATATAGCTCAGCACCAACCCGCTGCCGGGCCGCCCGATAAACTCCCGCAATGGTTCCACCACGCCGGCAACGACCCGGGCGGTAAAGCTTTTCAGAACTGGCGGTACTACACGCAGAGGCGGTTCCGGGGCGGCCAGTGTCAGTGCCACGCCGCCGGCCAGCAGGGCCGCCACGATCAGCAGCGCGGAATGCCAGCCGATCAGGTCGGCGGATTTGATGACGCCGGCGCCTGAAATGAGCAGCGCGACGCGGTAGCCCCAGACGTAGGTCGCCATCCCCGCCGGCTGCAAATGCGCCGGGAAGGTTTCAATGCGCCACGCATCCACGACGACGTCCTGGCTGGCCGAGCAGAACGCGATCACGGCCGCCGCCGCAATGGCCATTTCCGGCGCGGCCCCGGCGTCCGACAATGCAAGCCAGACGCAGGAGAGCACCAGCAGCGGCTGGATCGCCAGTAACCAGCCCCGCCGGCGGCCGAAGCGGTGCAGGCCCAACGGCGGCCGCACCTGATCGAGCAGCGGCGACCACAGGAACTTCAGCGTGTATGCAAGGCCGATATTGGCGGTCAGGCCGATGGCCCCGAGCGAGACGTGACCCTCGGTCAACCACTGCCGCAGCGTAAAGCCCGACAGCGGCAGCGGTAGGCCGGCGACGAAGCCGAACGCAGCCATGAACCACAGGCGGCGCTCCGCCAACAGTGACCACCGTCCCAGCTTCGCCGCCTCAGCCATGCACCCGCCCCACGCATTGTCAGGCAGGCATGAAGCGCCCTGGTGATTTCCGCAATATCAGGGGTGCTAATCCCCAAAGCCGAGGTTACGAAAAATGCGCGGCGAGGTCGTTGTCGGGCGTGTTCGTCAGATCCTTGCTGATCGACTTGCCGAGCTTGGCTGATGCCGCCTTGTCGAGCCCCTCGCGAATGTCATGCAACACATGGGCGGGCGCGGCGAGTACGATCTCGTCTACCTTGCCGGTCCGCACCGCTTCGTTGAGACGGTCCGCGACCTCCTTGGCGAAGTGTGCCTTCGCCTGTTCGTGCGGGTCGGATTTCGGCGCCTTGAGCTGGCTGGTGCCGCTGCTCGGATCCTCGTCGATGTTGCCGTGTCCGCTGCTGTCGAAGTGCTGCAGGGTCCGCATCTTGTCGCCGTCCAGCATCGCGATACGTGCCTTGCCGCCGTCGGCGACCACGTACCAGGTTGTGCCCTTGTTCATGTGCTTTTCCTCTTTTGCCAGCACCAAACGCTTGG
>JANXXW010000323.1 GCA_025350425.1 Rhodospirillales bacterium | reverse complement strand
GGCGCCGCGCTTCGGACATCGACGTTCATGCGATCGATCCTTCCCGGATGGTGCCCACTTGATTTAGGCGTCCATGGCCATCATTGCCACCCTCACCCCTTCACCGCCCCGAACGTCAGCCCCCGGATGAGGTGGCGCTGGACCAGGATCGTGAAGATGACCGCCGGCAGCATGATGCCGATCGCGCCGGCGGCCGAGATGGACCAGTAGTTGATATCTTCGCCACCGAACTCGGCGATGGCGACTGGAAGCGTCTTGGTGTGGCTGCCCGTCAGGATCAAGGCGAACAGGAACTCATTGTAAGCCAACAACATGCTGAACAGAGCGGTAACGCCCAGGCCAGGGCGCACTGCCGGCAGCACGACCTTGGTGAATGCCTGCCACCTGTTGCACCCGTCGATCATCGCCGCTTCGTCGAGATCCACCGGGACGTCGGCAAAAAAGCTACGCATCAACCAGATGGTGAAAGGCTGATTCATCGCGACCATCGCCATGATCATCATGGGATAGGTATCAATCAGGTGCAGCCAGCGGGCCATAACGAAGAACGGGATCGCGAGCAGGATTTGTGGAAACATGCGGATCACGAGCAGGCCGAACAGCACCTTGCTGGCATGGCGCGTGCGGGTCCGCGCCAGACCATAGGAGGCCAACGTACCGATCGGCACCGAGATCAGTACCGTCGCTGCTGCGATGATGGCACTGTTGAGCAGGAACCCGAAGAAGCCGCGCTCAAACCAGACCTGGACGTGGAATTCAAGCGTCGGATCGAAAATCAGCTTGGGCGGGATCGCGAAGGCATCTGCCGGCTGCTTGATTGAGATCAGGAAGCCCCACAGGATCGGCACGAGATTGACGATCGTGAACGCCACCAGCCCAACGAGTAGCAGCGCTTGCATGCGCGCTCGACGTGACATCAGAACGCCTCACGCCCGCGGCGTTGCGAGACGACAATCATCGTCACGATCATGCCCGCCACGATGGCCAGCGTGATGACGCCGAGCGCCGATGCGCGCCCTATTTCCAGCATGCGGAAGGCGAGCTGGTAGGTGTATAGCGTAATCGTCTCGGTCGCGGTGCCCGGCCCCCCGTTGGTCAGCACATAAACGAGGTCGAAGAAGCGGAAGGCGTCCATCAGCCGGATCGCCACCACGAACACGATCAGCGGTTTCATTGTCGGCAGGATGATGAAACGAAGCCGCTGCCACGCGGTGGCACCGTCGATCTGCCCCGCTTCCAGAAGGCTGGTGTCCAGGCTTTGCAGCCCAGCGTACAGCACCAGCATCAAGAATGGCATGAATTTCCAGGTGTCGGCGAGGATCAGGCTGATTTTTGCCCACACTGGATCGCCCAGCCAGTCCGGCGGGAACACGTTCATCGAGATCAGCGTAGCGTCCAGTAGCCCCCAGCGCCCGACAAACATCCATTTCAGGAAAATGCCGGCGACCACCGGAGTTACGACATGCGGCAAGAAGTTAAGTAGCGAGATCAGCTTGACGCCGCTCGTCAGCGCATACAGGGCCAGCGCCATAGCAAACCCGACCAGGAGTTGCAGCGAGACGCTCGCGATCACGATGATCAGCGTGGTCAGCAGGTCATCCCAGAATCGTTGTTCGCTAAGTAAGCCGACATAGTTGTCGAGGCCGACGAAATGAGTTTCGTTGGAGCCGAGGTAGTAGTCGAAGAAGCTGTAATAAACTGCGGAGGCGAAGGGATAGAACAAAACCAGAAGCATCACGACGACACTAGGCAACATGAATAGCCACATCGAACGCTAATCTCCCAAGTCAAACTTTAAAGTAACCACGCCGCTTCAATAGTTCGGTCACTTCGCCGGCGGCGGTGTCGAGCGCTTCCTTGACCGGCATTTGCCCGACGATCGCCTGCACCATTCGCTTGGTCGAAAGCTCAGCCGTCTCGCTGAACTCTGGCAGAGCCGGCATCGGCTCGGCCGCATCGAGGCACCGCGCGACGGTCGGATACCAGCGGTATTTCGCCTGGATCGCCGGGTCGCCCAGCACGGCCCGACGGGTCGGTACGGAGAGGGCGGCGCCGGCGCGTTGGTTCTGGTCGGACAGCGCGGTCGCCAGCAGCCGGAACAGCGTATCCTTGTCGCGCTTGCTGGCCTTCGAAATCGCGTAGGCATCCGTGACGATGGCTTGCTTGCCGCCGGGCGGAACGGCCCACTGGATCTTGCCGATCACGCGCGACTTCGCCGGATCGTCCATGCTGGCGCAACGCGTCGCCCATTGCTGGCCCGTGGCAGCAACATCCTGACTGAAATTCACGGTGCTTTCGTCATTGGCCTGCGCGCTGAAGCCGGGAACGGCGTATTGCGCGAGTCGCTTATAGGTCTCGATCGCCGCAACGCCCTTCGCGTCGTTGAAGCTCGGGTGCCAGTCGCGGTTGAACCAGCCGTCGCCCACATTGTTCAGCACGCTGTGCAGCTCGTATGGCGGCATGTCCCATTTAAGGCTGATGGTGACGCCGTTGCGCCGTGGCGAATTCAGCGTCCGTGCAATCTCGACCGCCTCGTCCCACGTCTTGGGCGGCGTCAGCTTATGTTCTTGGAAAAGATCGTCGCGATAGGCGTAGAGCAGGGTGTTGGTGGTGATCGGCATCGCGAAGATATGCCCGTCGTACGAGCAGCCCTTGATCGAAGTGGGACTGATGTCGTCCAGCGCGAACTCCTCGCGGTGTTTGGCCCATAGATCGTCGAGCGGCTCCAGCCAGCCGCTTTTGGCATAGCCCGGGATCATCGTGCTGTTTGCCCACAGCAGATCCATCGAGCTGTCGCCGGCGGAGAATGCGATGCGCTCCAGGGTCGCGGCCTCGCCGGATGGCATCAGCCGCGTGTTAACCGGCGTACCGGGCAGCGCGGAGCGCAATTTCTCGGCGTAGAATTCGAGCGCGGGGTAGCGATGGCTAATGAGCTGGACCGGCTCGTCCGCCCTCGCGCCGCGACCCAACGCCGGTGAAGCCAGCAGCGCTGCACTACCCGCGAGCACACTCCTGCGATCGATCTCGATCATGTCCGTTCCTACCCGTGCCGCTTTTTGACGCAGCTTGTGATGGTCAGCCGAAGCCGTATAGCTCCATCGCGTTGCCGATGAAGAAGGCGTGCCGTTGTGGCTCAGCGACCCGCATCGGAAGCGCGTGTGCCGGATCGTCGAAGTCCCAATGCGGATAGTCGGTGGCGAACAGCAGGCGGTCCCAGCCGATCCACGCGATGGTGTCCAGCAGCCGCTCGCGTGGTTCCGGTTCCTCCATCGGCTGCGTCGTCAGCCAAACCTGCCGATGGAGATATTCCGAGGGCGCCATACGCAGATGCGGCGTCTCGTCACGCATCCGCCTCCAGGTGCGATCGAGCCGCCAGGCGAGCGCGGGCAGCCAGGCGAACCCGGCCTCGACCATGATGATTTTCAGGTCCGGAAGCGCCTCGAACAGCCCCTCCACGACCATGCTGGTGAGCTGCGCCTGCGCGCATTGCGCGTGCCCGGTCATTTCCTCGATGTAGAAGCTGGGCCAGCCCGAACTGGTGATGGGCTGCCCGCTATAGCCGAAGGCATGCACGGCGACCGGCAGCTTGGCGCGGACCGCTGCCTCGAAGATTGGGCGGTAGCGGTTCTGGCCGAGCAACTCGCCAGTGCGGCCGAGCAGCAGAACCTGTGCGTAAGCGGGGTCACCCGCGTGCAGGTCGATCTCAGCTGCGGCCGCCTCCGGGTCCTCGTAGGGCACAACGATGGAGGCCCGCAGCCGAGGCTCCGGCTTGACCAGCGACTCGACCTGCCACTGGTTGGTGGCGTGGCACATGGCCTTGGACAGGCCGGGATTGCTCAACCCCTGCCCGCTCAGCGCCAGCGGATTGATCACGCCGAACACGATATTGTGCAGGTCGAGATGCTGGCGCCGCAGGAAATCGAGGTCGGTGCCGGGCGCGCCGCCGCCGGGCGGCCAGGCATCGCGCCGGGCCGCGTTCGGCTGCGCCTTGGGATACGGGTTGACGCCGCGCTGATGTGCTTGCCGCTGGCTGGTCCCGTAGGTCTCCAGGTACATGCGCCAATGGTCCGACAAGTACGGATACAGATCGGTGACTTTCGGCAGCACCGGATGGATGT
>JANXXW010000319.1 GCA_025350425.1 Rhodospirillales bacterium | reverse complement strand
CCACCAACAACCGCGCCGTGGCGTCCATCTTCGATGCCAAGGGGCGGCCCCATTTCAACCCGCTGATCTGCCACTATCCCACCGCCGAGGCGGCGTTCGCGCATGTGGAGCCGAACCCGGTGGCGCGGCTGCTGGCGGCGGCGTTCTGGCCCGGTCCGCTGACCCTCGTGCTGCCCCGCCGTGTGACCTGTCCGGTGGCGCTGCTGGCCGGGGCTGGGCTGGAAACGCTGGCGGTGCGGGTGCCCGCCGACGAGGTTGCGTTGGCGCTGTTGCGCGCGGTTGGGCGGCCGATCGCAGCGCCCTCGGCCAACCGATCCGGCCAAGTGAGCCCGACCAATTCGGCGCATGTGCTGGACGGCCTGGGCGGGCGGATCGCCGCCGTGCTGGATAGCGGGCCATGCCCGGTCGGGGTGGAATCGACGGTCCTGGACCTCACCGGCGAGCAGCCGTTCCTGCTGCGGCCGGGCGGCGTCACGCGGGAGGCGATCGAGGCGGTGGTGGGGCCGGTGCGCCGTGGCGTCACGCCAGCCGCCGCCGAAGCGCCGCGCACATTGCGCTCCCCGGGCCTGCTGGTGTCGCACTACGCGCCCGGCCTGCCGGTGCGGCTGAGCGCGGTCTCGGTGCGGGCGGACGAGGCGCTGCTGGCGTTTGGGACGCCGCTGGAGGGGACCGACGTGGTGTATCAATTAAGTGCGACGGGCGATCCGGTGGAGGCGGCGGCGCGTCTGTTCGTGGGATTGCGGGAACTGGACCGCTCCGGCCGTTCGGGGATCGCGGTGATGGCGGTGCCCGATGACGGGCTCGGCCTCGCCATCAACGACCGGCTGCAACGGGCGGCGGCGCCACGGGGCTGATACTTGCCGGTTGAGGCCAGGGGATGTCGATGCTGATCGAACTCACGGACCAGCCTGCCGCGGCGGATCGCGACATGGCCACCGGCCCGTTGCTGGCGTTCAACGCGGCTTTCCTGGGCGACCCCGACACCCGCCCGCTGGCGGTTCTGTTGCGCCCCGAACCTGAGGCGAGGGCGGTCGGTGGCCTGTGGGGCCGCACGTCGTTTCGCTGGCTGTTCGTGGAATTGCTGTTCGTGCCCGAGGCGTTCCGCTCCCGGCAGCTCGGCACCAGATTGCTGGAACTGGCGGAAGCCGAGGCCTTGCGGCGGGACTGCCTGGGCGTGTGGCTCGACACATTCAGCCCCGCGGCACTCGGGTTCTATGAAAAGCGCGGCTACCGCCGGTTTGGCGAAATCGCGGACTACCCACCCGGACACGCGCGCCATTTCCTGTTGAAGCGGTTCGCTCCCCCCGGCCTGCTGCCGGAAGCCGCTATTCCGGCGCGCTCTCCACCAGCCGTTCGGCCAGCATGACGCGGCCGCCCCAGGATTGGATCAGGTCGGCGGCAGCGACCTGATCGCGGCGGGGCTGGGCGCCTTCCACCAGCAGGTCTGGGCGCAGCGCCTTGAGCAGTTCGGCGTGATCGTCCTCCTGCTCCAGGATCACCAGATCGACGAAGCCGAGGCTGGCGAGGCGGGCGGCGCGCACCGCCTCGGGCTGCGACGGGTGGCCCTCGCCCCGGTAGCGCTGCACGCTGGCGTCGCTCGACAGCGCGACGACGAGGTGGTCGCAATTGGCGCGGGCCTGTTCGAGCAAATGCAGGTGGCCGGGGCGCAACGGGTCGAACGAGCCGCGGGTGAAGCCGGTGCGGTGGCCGGCGCGGCGCCAGCGCTCGACGCGCTCGATCGCCACGTCGCGCCCGACGATCTTGCGGAGCGCGCCGCCTTGGGGGGAAATCGCGGCCAGCAGGTCGCTCTCGCGGGTGATGGCGATGCCGATCTTGCCCACCACGACGCCGGCGGCGATGTTGGCGATGCGCGCCGCGATCGGCAGCGTGAGCCCGGCGCCCAGCCCGGCGGCGAGGGCCGCGACGGCGGTATCCCCGGCGCCTGAGACGTCGAACACCTCGGCCGCCTCGGCGCGGAAATGCCAGGCGGCTTCGGCGGTGACCAGCGTCATGCCGTCCTCGGCGCGGGTGACGATGACGGCGCCGAAGCGGTGCGCCGCGCGCAGCTTGCCGGCGGCGGCCTCGACGGCGGCGTCGGTGCCGACTGCCATGCCGGTGACGGCCGCGAGGTCCCGCCGGCTGGGCATGACGATGTCGGCCCCGGCGTAACGCTCGAAATCGGTGCCGCGCAGATCGACCACCACGCGGCGCCCGGCAGCCTTGGCCGCCGCGATCAGCTGTGCGGGGGTGTCGCCGGACAGCACGCCCTTGCGGTAATCCGACAGCACGGTGACGGAGGTGGCGACCATGGCATCGCGGGCGATGCGGATCAGGCGGTCCACGAGCTTGGGGCTGATCGGGCCGGTTTCCTCACGGTCGGTCCGCAACATCTGCTGGCCGTGCGCGACGAAGCGGGTTTTCTGCGTGGTGATGCGGCTGCCCTCGACCAGCAGCCACGGTTCGACGCCGGGCTGGCCGCCGATCAGGCCGGTGAGGTCTGAGCCAGCCTGGTCGTCTCCCACCACGGAAACGAAGGCGACGGCAACGCCGAGCGCCACCAAATTGTGGACCACGTTGCCAGCGCCGCCGGGCAGCGACAATTCGCGCTGAACATTCAGCACCGGCACCGGCGCCTCGCGGCTGACCCGCTCCACGTCGCCATAAACATAACGGTCCAGCATCGCATCGCCCACGACGAGCGCGCTGGAGCGGCTGAGGCGGCGGACGGCGGCGGCGAGTTCGGGCGCCAGGTCGGATGCGGACGCGCCCGCTGGAGTGTCGAGAGTCGGGTTGCCAATTGGCGGATAGCCGGGGTGCATCTTCATCGCGTAACCGCTCGCGTGAGGGCTGGCAAGCATTCTGAACGGCGCTAACCCGGCGGTAACCTACGTCGGGCAGGATGCCTTCGGCGAGCCCACGCAACCGGGCCGCGGGGCTGCACGGGAAAGACCACGCCATGGATGGAGCAGGACGCCTTTTGCGGGACGCGCTGGAGCGTGCCGCGCGAATGCCACGCGGGCGCGTGATGCTGGTGCTGCACCTGTCGCGCATTCCCGCGCCGGCGCCGCGCGCCTACCACCGGCGCATCGCCCGAGCGATGCTGCAGGACACGGCGCAACGCTATGACGGCCAGCTTTTCCCGCTCGCGAATGGCGACCTCGCGATGCTGTGCCGAAGCGCTCGGGAAGGGACCGCGACGCCGGAAGTGGGCACGCCGGAAGCGGGTGAGCGAGGCATGATCGCGGAGCCCGCCCGCCTGCCCGAGCTGCTGGCGCGGCTGTTCCAGATCGATATGCCGGACCCCGCGCGGCTGGTCTCGCTGTGGAAGCTGGACACGAGGCTGGCGGCGGCGATGGC
>JANXXW010000315.1 GCA_025350425.1 Rhodospirillales bacterium | reverse complement strand
CTTCGTACTGTTTTCTGCAGTGTTCTCCCTCTTCGTCTATCTCATCGTGGACATCATTTACTTTGCCATCGATCCCCGACTCTCTCACTGACGCCCTGACTGTGGGTCGGCCTGCCGACAACACGGCTGCGCCTGCGATGCTCGCGTTGCACGGTCTTACCGTGGAGTTCCCAGCGATCGCCGGCCCGCCAAAGACGGTCATCCGTAACCTCGATCTCGACATCGCGGCGGGCGAGATCTTTGGGCTGGTCGGCGAATCAGGGGCTGGCAAGACGACGCTGGCCCGCTCCCTCCTGCGCCTGCCGCCCGAACCCGGCCGTATCGCCAGTGGTGCCATCCTGTTCAAGGGCCGTGACCTCATGCAGCTCGGGGAGTCAGAGCTCGAGCGCATGCGCGGCCGCGATCTCTCGATGATTGTCCCCAATCCGCGTAGCGAGCTGAACCCGCTCATTCCCGTCGGCGACCAGATCATGACGATGGCGCGGGTCCACCTGAAAGCCTCCCGTCGCGACGCCCATCGCATGGCGCTCGACATCCTGCGTGCGGTCCAGATCCCCGACCCCGAGCGGCGCATGACTGCCTTCCCGCACGAGATGAGTGGCGGGATGGCCCAGCGTATCGTCATCGCCATCTCGCTGGTCTGTTCGCCTAGCTTCATCGTCTCGGACGACGCGACTAGCGGGCTCGACGTCACCGTGCAGGCCCAAGTGCTTGATCTGCTGAGCAAGCTCGCCGCCGAACGCGGCAGCGCGATGTTGTTCATCACCCGCGACATCGGGATCACGGCGCATTTCTGCCGCCGTGTTGCGGTGATGTACAACGGAGAGATCATGGTGTGGCGCCGCGCGACGCCTTTTTCTTCGAGCCTCGCCATCCCTACACTGTCATGCTGATGGCCGCCTTCTCCCATAACCCGCGCCTGCGCCGTATGTGGTCGCCGCCCGAGCCGCTCCCCAGTGCAGAAACGTCCGTCGTGGCATGCCCCTACCTCTCGCGCTGCCCGCTGGCGCAGGAGCGCTGCCGTCATGAACGCCCCGCGCTGCGCGAGTTGGCACCCGGTCAGTTCGCACGCTGCCATTTCCCGGTGCGGCCATGACGGCGCCCCTGCTGGACGTGCGCGGCTTGGTCAAGCACTTCCCGATCGCCGGCTCGCGCGCTGTCGTGCAAGCGGTGAACGGCATCTCGTTCACGCTATCGCCTGGCGAGACGCTGGGGCTTGTCGGCGAAAGCGGGTCGGGCAAGACCACTGTCGGTCGCAGTATCGTGGGCCTGGCCAGCCTATCGGGCGGCACGATCCTGTTCGACGGCAAGGATCTCGCTGCCACCCGCAGGCGCGCACCGGCGTCGTTGCGCGGTCAGATCCAGATAGTCTTCCAGGAGCCCGCCGACGCACTCGATCCGCGCATGCGCATCGGCCCGATTATCGAGGAACCGCTATTGGCTCTCGGTATTCGCCCGGAAGAGCGCGGAGCGCGCGTCCGGGAAGCGCTCGACCTCGTCGGCCTTCCCACCCAGGTCGCCCGCTTCTACGCCGCCGAACTCAGTGCCGGGCAGCAGCAGCGCGTCGGTATCGCGCGCTCCATGATAACCCGTCCGCAACTCCTGGTGCTCGACGAGCCGACCTCGGCGCTCGACCCGACTGCGCGCGCGGACATCATCGAACTTCTGATCCGCCTGCAGAAGCAGCTCGGCACCGCTTACCTGTTCATCTCGCACGATCTTAGTACGGTTCGCTTCATCAGCCACCGGGTCGCGGTGATGTATCTCGGCATGATCGTGGAGCAGGGCGATACGGCCTCCGTATTTGCCCAGCCGCGGCATCCCTACAGTGTCGGCCTGCTGTCCTCGGTGCTGCTGCCGAACCCGCATCTGCGAGCGATCGGCGGCGTCAGCCTCGCCGGCGAAATCCCGAGCCCGATCAACCTGCCAAGCGGCTGCTTCCTGGCGTCGCGCTGCCCGTTCGCCATCGCCCCCTGCCGCGTGCGCATCCCGCCAGCGAACGATCTCGGTGGCGGCCATCTCGTTCATTGCATCCGCCACGAGGACGTCGCGCGCGAGGCGCGCACGGCGGACACGTTCGACCAGTTCCAGGCCGAAGCCGAGCGTATCCTGAGCGTGGGGGCGCCGCTGGCGGCTTGAGGTATTTTTCATCAAGGGGTTTAGATGGCAAAGTTGACAGGTAAGCGGTGTCTCGTGACCGGGGCAGGGCGGGGGATCGGGCAAGCGATCTCGATTGCGTTCGCTCGCGAGGGTGCCGCCGTCGTGGTGCTCGACCGCACACCAGAGGCCAGCCTGGAGACGCTAGCCGCATTGCGCCAACTCGGTGCCACCGCCGACGCCGTCAGCGCCGACGTGGCCAACGAAGCAGCCGTCACCGCGGCGATAGCGGCTGCCGAGGCGGCACTCGGCGGCATCGACGTGCTCGTCAACAATGCCGGCATCGACACGACCTCACGCCTGATCGATATGCCGGTCGCGATGTGGGACGAGATGATGGCCGTCAATCTCCGAAGCGTCTTCCTTTGCACCCGCGCCGTTTTGCCGGGGATGATCG
>JANXXW010000133.1 GCA_025350425.1 Rhodospirillales bacterium | reverse complement strand
AAAAGCTGGCCGATCGAGTCCGCGACATTCGTGCTTCTGCCGACCGACCCGAAAACTCCGGCGCAGAACGCGGCAGTCATGAAGTTCTTCGACTGGGGCTTTACGAAGGGCGGCACGCTCGCCACCGACCTGCTGTATATCCCGCTGCCCGCAACCGTCCAGGCCGCCGTCCGCGCGTCTTGGAGCGGTGTGGTCCAGAAGTGAGCGTATCGACCGCACTCTCGCCTCCCGCCACTAAGGCGGGAGGCGCTGCTTCCCAGGGCGGCGACAAGCTGTTTGCCGGCTTGGCCACCGCCTCGGGGCTGTTTGTGCTTCTGCTGCTGGGCGCGATCATCGTCTCGTTGTTTATGGGTGCGTTGCCCGCCTTCCGTGCGTTCGGGCCGTTCTTTCTGATCAACGCTGACTGGGACCCGGTTAAGCAGATCTTCGGTGCGGCGGTGCCGATCTTCGGAACAGTGGTCACGTCCATCCTCGCCATCATCATCGCCGTGCCGCTTGCCTTTGGGATCGCGTTCTTTCTGACCGAGTTGGCGCCCGCCTGGATGCGCCGGCCCGTAGGAACCGCGATCGAACTGCTCGCGGCTGTCCCCTCGATCATCTATGGCATGTGGGGCTTCTTCGTGATCGTGCCGATCATGGGAACCTACATCCAGCCGCCCATTATCGACGCGCTCAGCGGCGTACCGTTGCTCGGCACCCTGTTCTCGGGCGCCCCGTTCGGCACCGGCATCTTCACGGCTGCGCTTATTCTCGCGCTCATGATCATCCCATTCATCGCCGCCACTATGCGCGACGTGTTCCTGACGGTTCCCGCTGTCTACAAGGAGTCCGCCTACGGTGTCGGATGCACCACCTGGGAGGTGATGCGCTCCATCGTTGTCCCGTTCACCCGCACCTCGGTGGTTGGCGGCATCATGCTGGGCCTCGGACGCGCGCTGGGCGAGACGCTCGCCGTCACCTTCGTGATCGGCAACACGAACCGCATCAGCGGCAGCCTGTTCGGACCGGGCAACACCATCGCCTCTATCGTGGCGCTGGAGTTTCCCGAAAGTGCTGCCGGCAGCCTGAAGCTTTCCTCGTTGCTGGCGCTCGGGTTCATCCTGTTCTTGATCTCGTTCATAGTGCTGGCGATCTCTCGAATGCTCCTAAAGCCGAAGGCAGTGACATGAGCGCCTCGCTGACCATGGTACGGGATACCCGCGTCGCGGCGGCGCTGTCCCGGCGCCGCAAGCAGGCGAATGCGACGGTCAAGGCGCTCTGTCTCATCGCGACACTGATCGGTCTCGCGTTCCTCGTGTCGATCCTGATGACGCTCGTCGTGCGCGGTGCCGGGGCCATCGTCCTCTCGACCTTCACCGAGAACACCAAGCCGCCCGGCTCTGGCGGCGGGTTGCTGAATGCGATCGTGGGGACCCTGATCCAGACTGTGATCGGCACCGCGATCGGCACTCCAATCGGCCTGCTCGCCGGCACCTATCTCGCGGAATACGCAACTGGCTCCAAGTTGGGCGACGTCGTACGGTTCGTATCCGACATCCTGCTGTCGGCGCCTTCCATCCTGATCGGCCTGTTCGTCTATCAGGTGATGGTGGCGCCGACGGGCGGTTTCTCGGGTATCGCCGGTTGCGTGGCGCTCGCTGTCATCGTGATCCCGATTGTGGTCCGCACCACCGAGGATATGCTGCGCCTGATCCCGGTGTCGCTGCGAGAGGCTACCATGGCGCTTGGCGCGCCGAAGTGGAAATGCATCACGCTGATCTGCTACCGCGCGGCGCTCGACGGCATCGCTACCGGCGTGTTGTTGGCTGTGGCCCGCATCGCCGGTGAGACCGCGCCGCTGCTGTTCACCAGCCTCGGCAACCTCAACTGGTCGGTCAATCTCGCCGAGCCGATGTCCAGCCTTCCCGTGACCATCTACCAATACGCCGGTTCGGCGTTCGAGGACTGGGTATCGCTCGCCTGGGCCGGCGCTCTCATCATCACTATGGGCGTGCTGGCCATCAATATCGTCGCCCGCTTCGTTCTTCGGCCCC
>JANXXW010000154.1 GCA_025350425.1 Rhodospirillales bacterium | reverse complement strand
TCTGGCGCAGCGTCGCCGCGTCCATCTCGGTAACCATGCCCTCCCCACCTCGGAAGAACTTCGATTGCTCGGAGTTTTCCAGGTAGAAACGTAGCAATGGATGCTGCGCCGCCTCGGCCACTGCGTCGGCCGCGCGCACTGGCGACTTCATGTCGGCGGGGCTATACATCGCGTGATACGGCGCGCTGGCGACAAATGGCGGGTGCGGCCGGTAGTAGCCGAGATGCAGGAAGAACGGCTTGCCGTCGCGCCCCTTGAGGTAGCTCAGCGCCCGCTCGGTGAAATACGTGCTGTCTGACAGCTCAGCGGGAATGCGCGACGGACGGTCCGTGGCGCCGGGCACGGAGTCTTCGCCTTCGGGCAGCCAGATGTCATCACGATTCTCAGGCAGCACGAAGCCTTTCTGTGCCACCCAGCCGAAATACGCGTCATGGTCGGGGCCGAACTCGCCCACGGGACGCCAGCCATCCATCATGTCGCCGAGCACGCTGAACCGTGGGTCGTCCGGTCCCGTCGTACGCGGATCTGGAACGGTCGTGGTGTAGCCAACCAGCGCCGGCTCGTAGCCTGCCCGTCGTAGCGCGCGGGGCAGCGTGTCGTGGCGCGCATCAAGCGGCACAGTGTTTTGGCAGGCCCGGTGGTTCATCTGGTATAGCCCGGTCAGCAGACTGGCGCGGGCAGGGCCACACGGCACCGTAACGGTGACGTGGTTTTTGAACGTGGTCCCCTCCGCACAGAGACGGTCCAGGTTGGGTGTTTTCAGGACAGGTGTGTGTCCCTCAGCCCGTTGGAGATGTGGCACGCAATCGCCGCGCCACTGGTCCACGACAATCAATAAAACGTTTTTCTTCATCATGGCGCGCCTCCTACAGCCCGTCCGTGACGCCCCGGTGTCACCAATTTGACAGCCAGATGACAGTAAGGCGCGAAACTCGGCCGCCTAACCCCCTCGCCAGACGGCGATAGCTACGGCACTTGGGGCTCGCGAGTGTTGCCGCTGGGCGGGGGCCACTCCAAAATCGTCCTGTTCCATGCCACCGTGCCGATCTTCAACGCCAAGTGCGACCGGGTGCCGGTGATCGTGCTGGGCGCGACAGGCTCGGTGGACGGCGCCGAACGCCGCCCGTGGGCGACGAGTTGCTGATGACGCTATTGGTCGGCGAGCCTCCTGGGGCATGTCAGTCTCGGAACTCGGCCAGCATATGGGCTTCTTCAAGCAGCGCGGGCTGGAGTGCCGCACCCTTCGGCTTGGAAGCGTAGCAACAGAACACGATCCGGGTGCTTTCCCACGGCAGCGACGTGAAGGCCGCATAGGCCCAGACGGTGTGCGTGAACCTCATACGAGCGTGCTTGCCAAGCGCCGTGCCACCATCGAACAATACATCTGGATGTATTCGAGCCCGGACACGATCAAGATCTACGCCGCTTTCGCCGGCGTCACGCCTGGGGTCGCGACGCTTACGCGCGAACGGTTTTTCCCGAAATCAGCGCTCGACCCGGATCACATCACCGGCTTCAAGTCCGACATGGAGGATGGCATGAGACTAAAATATCTGACGGCTCCACTGACAAAGCAACAAGCCGAAACGCCGGTGCAGTTGCAGTTGCACGTGCCATGAGCACCGCTCACGCAACTCTACTGGCAGAGATCGCGACCGCCAACCGCATCCTGGCCCATCACGGCGTGGTCGACGCGTTCGGCCATGTCAGCGTCCGCCACCCGGAAAAGCCGGACCACTTCCTGCTGGCCCGCAGCATGGCGCCCGGCACCGTCACCGCCGACGATATCATGGTGTTCGGCCCGGGCAGCGAGGCGGTGAACGGAGACGAGCGACGGCCGTATCTGGAACGCTACATCCATGGCGAGATCTATCTGGCGCGGCCCGACGCGATCTCGATCGTGCATAGCCATTCGCCATCCATGGTGCCGTTCGGCGTAGTGCCCAGCGTCAAACTGCGGCCCGTTTTCCACATGAGCGGCTTCCTCGGCAAGGGCGCGCCGGTGTTCGAGATACGCTGTTGCGCAGGAGACGACAGCGACCTGCTGATCCGCAACCGGGCACTGGGCGCGGCGCTCGCGAAGTCGCTTGGCGAGGACACCACCGTTCTGATGCGCGGGCACGGCTCCACCGTGGTCGGTGGTTCCCTGCACGAAGCAGTGTACCGCGCCATCTACGCCGAGGTAAACGCCAAGATCCAGGCAACATCAATGCAGTTGGGCGACGTCACCTATCTCACCGAGGGCGAGGCGCAGGCAGCGATGACGACGAACCGGGGACAGCTTGCGCGCGCGTGGAACCTGTGGACATCGCAGATAGGCACCTGATGCACCCGCTCGCAAATTCCCAAGACGCCAGCTTGCGCGCGCGCGCCGCAAGCGTGGTGCCGGGCGGCATGTGGGGCGACCAGAACGCCGCCAACCTACCGCAGGGGTATCCGCAGTTCTTCTCGCGTGGCGATGGCTGCCGCGTATGGGACGTGGATGGCAACGAGTACATCGATCTCATGTGCAGTTGGGGGCCGGTCCTTCTCGGTCACAACCACCACGAGGTGGAGGAGGCGGCGCGGCGGCAGAACGCGCGCGGCGAGTGCCTCAATGGTCCCACCGAGGCCATGGTGGAACTGGCGGAGACGATGGTCGGGATGATCCCGCACGCCGATTGGGTCCAGTTCTCCAAGAACGGCTCCGACGCCACCACAACCTGCATCACCATCGCGCGCGCGGGGACCGGCCGGCGCAAGGTGCTGGTGGCGGCCGGCTCGTACCACGGCGCAATGCCATGGTGTTCCCCGTCGGTTGCCGGCGTCACCACGGAGGACCGCGCGCATATCCTGACCTTCGAATACAACGACGTGGCCAGCCTGGAGCGTGCGGCGGATATGGCCAGGGGCGACCTTGCGGCCATCATCGTGGCCGCCTTCCGGCACGACTTCGCGCGCGACCAGGAAATGCCGACGCCCGAATTCGCCGCCAGTGCCCGCGCGATCTGCGATGCGGCCGGCGCCGCGCTGATCGTCGATGACGTGCGCGCCGGCTTCCGCCTGCATCCGGGCGGAAGCTGGGAGTTGGTCGGCGTACAGCCGGACCTCTCGGCCTGGAGCAAGGCCATCGCCAATGGCTACACGCTTGCCGCCGTAACCGGGAGTGACCGATTCCGCGCGGCTGCGACCCAGGTGTTCTCGACCGGTTCGTTCTGGTGCTCCGGCACCGCGATGGCGGCGGCTGTCGCGACACTCGGCATCGTCCAACGCGACGATGTCGTCGGACATCTGTATCGAATGGGCACATTGTTGCGCGAGGGCATGAGCGACCTTTCGCGGCGCCACGGCGTGGCGATTCGGCAAACCGGGCCGGTGCAGATGCCGATGATCCTGTTCGAGGGCGACACCGATTTCAGCCGCGCCAACGCGTTCTGCGCCGCGACGTTGCAGGCCGGGGCCTACTTCCACCCCAAGCATAATATGTTCCTATCGATGGCCCACCGGCCCTACGACATCGCGCGCGCGCTGGTGGCGGCAGACCACGGTTTCCGCGCCGCCGCCGCCGTGCGGCCGAGCGCACCATGACCAAAGACACGGCCTTTTCATCGCTCGACCGACTCGATCAGGACTGCGGGGATGGCATTCTCTCCCCGGACGAGATCGTCCCCGCCGCCTCTCAGAAGTCCATCACCGGGGTGACACAAACCAGTGTCTAATCGTTTAGAGCGCTGACAAGACGGGCAAACGAACTACGATGCGCGCGGGTGTGCGAGAAAGAAGCGCAGCATCTCCCGCGTGGCGTCGGGCCCGCGCATGTCGGTGTAGGAGCCTGCTGGGCTGCCGCCGAACCAAGCATGGCCCGCGCCATGGACGACATAACGCTCGATCACGATCCGCCCGCTCGTATCGGTATAAACTATGCGGTCGTAGGCATAACCGCCCGGCACCTCGCCAGACTCCACGCGTGTTTCCAGCACGGCACCACCGCCTGACTGCTCCACGACGCCGTCGGCGTTGCGCGAGTTCACTGTGTTGTCCCGATCGCCATGAAACACGATCGTCGGAACCGGCGGATGCCTGCGCGAACCCGGGCGGGCGTCGCCGCCGCCACGCTGCATGGCGCCGAACGCCGACGTCACGTCACGCGCGGCTCCGCAGGCCAGACCGGAATGCACGCCGATCGCGGCATATAAATCCGGGTAAGCCTCGCCCATGATCGCTGCCGCCGCGCCACCGGCTGATAGCCCCGCGACGTACACGCGGCGCGGATCGATCGCGTATTCGCGCATGATTTCGCGCGTGATCCCCGCGATCAGGCCAGGCTCGCCCGCGTCGCGGTGCTGGTCGTCCTCGCTGAACCAGTTCCAGCATTTCTGGGCATTGGCCAAACTCGTCTGCGCTGGATAGGCAACGAGGCAGCCATGATCCTCGGCCGCCGCGTTCATCCGTGTGCCGACGGCGAAATCATCGGTAGACTGCGTGCAACCGTGCAGCATGACGATCAAAGGTGCCGGCTGTCCGTGATACGTACTCGGCACATACAGCTTGTAGGACCGGCTTCCGGCTTTGCTGGTGAAATTGGCCGGCAGGAAGCGCCCGACATCGCTCGATGACGGTGCCGCCGGGGCCTGAAAGCCCCGCGTCGCAGGCGTCTGAAAAGCGTGCAACAAGGGAGTCTGAAACGCATTCGCCAATCCGCCGCCGTGCAATTGGCGCAATGCCGCCGCCGCTTCGTCGAGCCGACCTGCCTGGGTCAGGCGGGTCGCTTCCAGAAGCCCTTCAGACAAAGTGAATTTCATGAAATCCTTCATTGTGTTCGATCGGCCAACGCGGCCTTGACCTCAGGGCTGGCGTGCAACGCACCCAGGACCGTCACTGTTGCGATAGCCGCGCGTGCCAATTCAGGCGTGACGTCCAGGGCGATGCTCGCTAAGCCCAAGACGTTGATGTGCAGGCGCGTGCCGCTGTCGCGTGCAGTTGTGAGATCAGCACGCGAGAAATGTCGTAATCCCAGATCGATCGTCTGGCGTGCCACTGAGCGTTGGAGCACGTCGGAGTGACGTTCGATCTGGTTGCGGATGGCTGTACGGATAAAGTCCGTACGGTTGGAATAGAACCCTTCCCGCACCATTAAATCGACCTGACCAAGGTCCACGAAACCAAGGTTTATGGTAATCTTCTCACTCTCCGGGATCTTTGGTCGTAGTTCCTGCATCATATTGAACATCCACCAACCATCCGTGTGGATGGTAGATTGGTGCGCCTCAGACCAACTTGCAAGCTGCTTCGCGCCCATGCGACAGCGATCGTATCGAGACAGGGAAAGACCAGCACATGACCGACATCGAACAGGCCGCGATTCAAAAAGGCTTCGACAGCTTCAACGCCACCTTTGGCCGGGTGCCCGAAAATTTCCGCCTGATGGCAGAGCATGCGCCTGCCGCGTTCGCCGGCTACGGCCTGATGCGGGCATCCGTGATGCGCGAACCGGCCGAGGGCGGAGCGCTCGACCTCAAGACCAAGGAGCTGATCTTCGCCTTGCTCGATACGCTGGCCGGCCAGACCACCGGTGCCAAAAATCACGCCGCCGCGGCGATGCGCCTCGGCCTCACGCTAGAGGAACTGGCCGAAGGCCTGACGCAGGTGCTCATGGTGGGCGGTATCACCACCTGGAACGTCACCGGGGCCGACGTGCTACGTCACTGTGCCGAGCAGCTGGCGCCCTGACTTTGGGGGGTGGGTAACGTCCGCGAGCCGGGCGACCAGCCGCTCGGTCCCGGCTGCGTCTACGTTGGCCAGCGACACGCGCAGATGGTCCGCAGAACCCCCGAAGGCCGGCGCTGGCAGCAGCAGCACGCCATGTTCACGCGCCAAATGCTCGGTCACGTCCCAGGCCGATATTCCGGGATATGGATGCCTGATATAGGCGAAGTAGGCGCCGAGAGACTCGATCCGCCACGCCGGGTTGGCGCCAAAGGCTTGTCGGGCGCCAGCGACCCGGCTCGCCATTTCCCGCCGGTTTGCCTCTCGCCAGTCGCGCAATCCATCGATCGCCCAGGCCAGTGCCACCTGTGCCGGCCGCTGCGGGCAGATGTGCATGCAGTCCAGGACCTTGGCCACCTGCGGCACGAGTGTTTCCGGCAGCGTCAGCGCACCGATGCGATGTCCTGGAACGGCATAGGCTTTGGCGAATGAATATAGCCGTATGGCATTCTCCGGTGGCGCTTCGAACGGCCCATCAGGCAGGAAGTCGCGATACGTTTCGTCCAGCAGCAATGCGGCGCCATGCTTCTGGCATAGCGCCGCGAAGGCCTTGACGGTGGCGGCGGGGTAGATTGCGCCGGTGGGATTGTTCGGGGTCACGAGCACGATGGCGGCCACGCCGTCCATCAACCCGGCGGCTATTTCAGGGTCGGGTATGAAGCCGTTCGCCGCCTCGGTCGGCAGCGGACGCGCTTCCAGGCCCAGCATGTCGCAGGTCATCTTGTGGTTATAATACCACGGCACCGGCAGCAGGACGGCGGCTCCCCGCGGCACCAGCGTGAGCATGGCGGCAAAGAACGCCTGATTGCAGCCAGCGGTGATGACGACCCGGGCCGGCGCGACATCGATCTCGGCGGCATACGCCTCCCGCAACGCCGTATCGCCTGGGATGAACCCGTATTTGGCATAGAGCGGATTGGCAGCGGCCTGTCCGAAACGGGCCAGCAATTCGGGATGCGGGGGATAACCTGGCACCGCCTGACACAGATCGATCAACGGCCCGCGCGCACCCTGATAGCCACGGCCCCAGCCCTGGACAGCCGGGATTGGAGGACTGCCGGTGTCCTCGACCAGTGGGTTCACAATACGGTCTGGCTGTGCAGGTCCTTCGGCGCCTGGGTCAGCACCTCCGGCACTGCGCCCACCACCACCGTGTCATCGTGGCGGAAACCACCCAGGCCGAACACATAGAGGCCGGGCTCGGCGGAATAGACCTCGCGCTCCAGCAGAGGGCGATGGTTGAACGCCATATCCTCCGGGAACTCATGTCCCAGCGTGCCCATCCCGTGCCCGGTGCGATGCAGGATGTGCTCGGCAAGCCCGGCGCGCTCGATCACCGCCTGCGCCGCCGCGTCGATCGCCGAGACCGGCGCGCCAGTGACCGCCGCCTCGCACGCGGCCCGGTTGGCGCCGGACGCCGCCTCGAACAGCTTTACCTGTTGTGAACTGGGCGTGCCGCAGAACCAGGTGCGCTCGTTCTCGACCACCAAGCCGTTCACCCTGACCACCACGATGTTCACCAAGCCATGTCCCTTGGCGATCAACGCGCTGGAGGACTTTCCGTCGCCATGCGGTGCCGCCGAGGGCGGGCCGGACAGCGTCCAGCAGCGCATCACCTCCACATGCTGCGCGGGGAACCGGATGGCGGCCTCCTCAACGAGGCGTACAGCCATGGACATGTCCATCTCCATAACGAGGCGGCCAGGCCGGATAGCCTCGCGGTAGCGGTCCTGCACCCAGTCCGTGAGCCCCGCGATCTCGCGCATCAGCGCGATCTCGTCCGCGTGCTTCACCCAGCGCAGCGCCCGTATCCCCGCCAGCACCGGCTCCAGCACCAGCTTGGGCAGCAGCGATGCCGCGCGGCCGAGCGGGCCACCGGTCGCCTCCACCCCGATCCGCGCCCACGCCAAGCCTGCTGCGCGCAGACGTTCGGCCACCATGTCGGGCCACTGCGCCAGTACCGGCATACGCGCCGCCACACGAGGGTGTTCGGCATACATCGAGGCATCCGTGATCCACAGCCGCTGATCCTCAGCGGCGTAGCGCCAGTGGTTGGTGGACAGCTCGCACAGCACCACGAACGGCACGCCATCACGCGGCACCACGCACAGGATCGGCCGCTCCCACGGGAGCACATCGGTGTGGAAGTTGGTGGCGAACTGAAAGAAGTCGCCGCTGGTGAAGGCCAGCGCGTCCAGCCCCTCGCGATCCATGAGGTCGCGCATCAACCCGAGGCGGTATTCCTGTACGCCGGTGCCGAGAAAAGCCATCTAGGCCTCCATGCCGAACGGGTCATCGACGGAACGGCAGGGTTGCGTGAACCAACGCGCGCCTGTTTCCGTCATGTAGATCGCGTCTTCCAGCCGCACGCCGAACTCGCCGTAGATGCACATCATCGGCTCGTCGGAGAAGCACATGCCGACCGCCAGCGGCGTCTGGTTGCCGCGCACCATGAATGCTTCCTCGTGCACGTCCATACCGATCCCGTGGCCAGTGCGGTGCGGCAGCCCCGGCACCGCGTAGCCCGGACCGAACCCGGCCGCCTCGATCACCCGCCGCGCGGCCGCATCGACGTTCTCGCACGGCGCGCCGAGCACGGCGGCATCGAACGCGGCTAGCTGCGCGCGCTGTTCCAGTTCCCAGATATCACGTTGCCGGGCCGTGGGTTCGCCGAACACGTAGGTGCGGGTGATGTCAGAGCGGTAGCCTTCGACGAATGCCCCGGTGTCGATCATCACCATGTCGCCATCGGCCAGGGTCTGCGGATACGGCACGCCGTGCGGATAGGCCGTCGCCTCGCCGAACTGCACCGCGCGGGAGGCCGGCACCGCGCCCAGCTTGCGGTGCGCGGCGTCCAGAAAGGCCTGCACTTCGGGCGTGGTCATGCCCGGCGCCAGGCACCGCGCCGCAGCCTTCTGCACCTCCAGCGTGATGTCCATGGCGACCTGCATCAACGCGATCTCAGCGCGCGACTTCACCTGCCGACAGGCGGCGGTGACGCTGGCCGCGTTGACGAACCCGAAGCTGTTACCGGCGCGGCGCATACCGTCCACCGTATAGAACGGCGTCGCCGGGTCGATCGCGATGCTGCCGGACTCGTAGCCCTTGCTCCGCACCGTCTCGATCACCAGCGCGGTCGGGTCCTCGTGTTCCTCCCACACCCGGATATCGCCGCCGAAGCGTAGCAGCGCGCGGGTCTTGGGCTCCTCGAAGGCGGGGCTGAGATAGGCGATTTCGCCCTCGGCCGGGATCACCGCGCCGTGCAGCCGCTCGGTCAGGCCGAGGGCTACGCCGGTGAAGTATCGCAGGCTGGTGGAGGTATCGAGATAGAGCGCCTCGATGCCCTGTTGGCGCAGCAGCGCCTGGGCTTTGCCCACCCGGCCTGCCAATTCCTCCGTGGTGATCGGCGCAACACCGCCCGTCATCGGCGTCATGCGCGCCAACTCTGCCGCGAAAGTGGAACCGCCGACGCCTAGTACCATGAGTGGCCTTTCGAGTGATGCGGATGGTGCATTGCACCACTGCAGGATCGCGCTACGCTAGGTCAGATTTGGAGGCTTGAGCAATCCGTGGCGGCCAGCGACTTCAGTGTTCCGCGTATCGCTGCCAACACACTCGTCTCGGCGGGCGCGATGGTCATCTTCGTGCCGCTGATCCTGACGGTCTATCTCAGCGTGTTTGACGAGACGATCATCGTGTTCCCGCCGCAGGGCTACACGTTGTCCTGGTATGCGCGCATCCTGCCCGAGTTCGGCGCGGCCCTGCGTACCAGCGCGCTGACAGCACTAACGGCGTCCGCCATCAGCCTCGCACTCGGCATCCCCGCCGGGATCGGTCTGTCGCGCTACCGTTTTCGTGGCCGGGGCGCGGCAACCACGCTGCTGCTGGCGCCGCTCACCATTCCGGGCGTCGCCATCGGCCTCGGCATCTTCGTGCTCGCAGTGCTGATCGAGGAGCGCACGGAATGGCCACTTAGCGGCTCCGTCTGGCTCATGATCGCGGCCCATGTGCTGATCACCCTGCCCTGGGTGGTGCGCCTGTGCCTCGCCGCTCTCGCCAATCATGACCGTGCGGCGGAGGAGGCGGCGGCAAGCCTCGGCGCCCGGCCGCTGACGGTGATCTGGCGCGTGACCTTGCCCGCGAT
>JANXXW010000140.1 GCA_025350425.1 Rhodospirillales bacterium | reverse complement strand
CCGATCTGCTACGGCGCGTGCCGGCGCCGTCGGAGGAACAGGTGCTGGACGGGCTTGCCGGCGTGCTTTGCCGCTGCACCGGCTATCGCAAGATCGTGGAAGCAGTGCTCGATGTCGGCGATGGCATCGCGGTGGCTCCGGCGCCGGGAGCTGCGGTCGGCACCCGAATGTCCAAGGTGGATGGCACGGCCAAGCTGCTGGGCACCGAGAAGTTTGGTGCCGACGCGCTGCCGGACGGACCATTCCTGACTTTGCGCGTGGTCCGAAGCCCACACCCGCACGCCCGCTTCACCCTGGGCGACATGACGCCGTTGCTGGCCGCGTATCCCGGCCTCGCCCGCGTGCTGACGGCAGCCGACATACCCCGCAATCTGTACGGCATCTATCCCACCGGCAAGGACCAGCAGGTATTGGCGGAAGGCTACGTCAGGCATCGCGGAGAGCCGGTGCTGGCGCTTATCGGCGATGCCGACGCACTCGGCGCGATCACCGACGCGATGCTGCCGATTACCTGGGAAGTATTGCCGCCCGTGCGTTTCGCACCCGGTCACCACCAGGCGGAGTTGCACGCACACGCGCCCCATAACGTGCTGTGCGAAGGCCGTGTGGCGCGCGGCGATGTGGAGGCAGGGCTCGCGGCCGGTACCGCGTCCGCAAGCATCGTCGTGCGGACGGGTTTCGTTGAGCACGCCTACATCGAACCGGAAGCGGGATACGCGCGGCGGGTCGGGGACCGGGTGGAGATCGTCGCCTGCACACAGACGCCCTATATGGACCGCGACGAGTTGGCGCTTATTCTCGGGCTGCGTAAGGATCAGGTGCGCGTGATCCCCACCGCCGTGGGCGGCGGCTTCGGCGGCAAGCTCGATCTCTCCATGCAGCCGCTCGCCTGCATCGCGGCCTGGTTGACGGGACAGCCGGTGCGGATCGTCTACACGCGACCAGAAAGCATGGCGGCGACAACCAAGCGGCATCCGTCGCTGATGGAAGCAGCCGCGGCGGCAGACGGGGATGGCCTGCTCACGGGCTTCCGCTTCGATGGGTATTTCGACACCGGCGCTTACGCCAGTTGGGGACCAACGGTCGCCAACCGCGTGCCCGTGCATGCCATGGGGCCGTACTTCGTCCCGAACGTGCTGTGCGAGACTGCGGCGATCCATACCAATGGACCACCTTCCGGCGCCTTTCGGGGCTTCGGCGTGCCCCAGGCGGCAATAGCCGGCGAGGCGTTGATGGACATGCTGGCCGCGCAGTCGGGGCTCGATCCGCTGGAGTTCCGCGCGCGCAATGCGCTGCGGGTGGGAAGCGTGACGGCGACCGGGCAGGTGCTGGGCGCGGGTGCGGCGTTGCCGGAATGCCTGGACGCCCTGCGGCCACATTGGCTGGCGTTGCAGACGCAGGCTGTGGAGTTCAACGCTACGGCTTCGGCGCATCTACGGCGCGGGGCCGGGGTGGCATGCATGTGGTACGGCATCGGCAACACCAGCATGTCCAATCCCTCGATCATGGTGGTGGGAATCACGCCAGATGGGCGGGCCGTGCTGCTGTCAGGCGCCGTGGACATCGGCCAGGGCAGCAACACCATCATGACGCAGATCGCCGCCGACGCGCTGGGCATTCCGGCCGCGGCGATGACGCTGGTTTCCGGTGACACCGACCGTACGCGCGACGCGGGAAAGACCAGTGCCTCGCGACAAACTCTCGTCAGCGGCAACGCGGCGCGGCTGGCCGGCGAGGCGCTGCGTGCGGAAATACTGCGACGCGCGAACGCCGGTTCCGGAGCCATGATCCGTCTCGCCGAAGGCCGGATCGAAGTCACGCATGACGGTGTCGTGACGGTTATCGATCCGTCGCGTGGCACGCAAGATGCCGACGGGTTCACGCTGAAGGGCGAAGGCACCTACGATCCGCCGACCACCGTGCTCGACGCCGATGGCCAAGGGGTTCCATACGCCAGCTACGCTTTTGCAGCCCAGGCAGCCTTGGTGGAGGTGGATATCACGCTCGGCACCATCCGCTGCATCCGTATCGTGGCGGCGCATGACGTCGGGCGAGCGGTGAACCCCACTTTGGTGGAAGGGCAGATTCACGGCGGCATCGCCCAGGGGCTCGGGCTCGCGCTGATGGAGGAGTACATCCCCGGCCGCACGGATAATCTGCACGACTATCTGATCCCGACCATCGGCGACGTGCCGCCAATCGATACAATCCTGGTGGAAAAGCCCGATGCGCTCGGGCCGTATGGCGCCAAGGGTGTCGGCGAGCCTGCGCTGGTGGCGACCGCGCCGGCGATCCTGAACGCCATCTTCGCCGCGACCGGCACGCGGATCACGCAAATCCCGGCCACGCCGGATCGCGTGCTCGCGGCGCTGGCGCGATGAGCGATGTCGTCACCTGCGACGCCTGTCCGGTTCTTTGCAGGATACGTCTGGATAAAACCGGGGCGTGCGACCGCTACGGCAATGTCGGTGGCAAGCTCACGCGCATGGAGCCACTGACCGTCATCGCGCGCAATCCGGAGATGGTGCGTTTCGCGGGTGAGGACTGGACCGGCAACCCGATCGAGAGCCGGGACATTTTTGTCACCGCCATCGGCGCCGGTACCACCTACCCGGACTACAAACCGGCGCCATTCATCGTCGGCACAGAAATAGACGGCGTGGACATGATCACCGTCGTCACCGAGGGCGTGTTCTCCTATTGCGGCCTGAAGGTGAAAATCGACACAGACCGCCATCTGGGGCCGGAATCAGCGTTGGTGCGGGTCGGTGGCGAGGCGATCGGGCATGTCACCACGGCCGAATACGGAAGCCAGATGCTGAGCCTCGGCGGCGTGCATCACCTCACGGGCGGGTCAAAGCGCGAAGGGGTGGCGACATGCGCGGCGGTGCTGGCGTTGGCCAACAAGCTGCCCGTCGAACTGACCGTGGACGGTGGCGCCGGCGTGATCGTGCAGGCGAACCGGGCGCCAATCGTCGATGGCGTCGCGGAGTCGCGGATGCGGGTGGGCTGCGGCTCGGCCACGATCGGTATCTTCGCGGGACAATGGCAAGGCCACGCGGACGAGGTGATCGTGGTCGATGACCACATCACCGGCGTGCTGACCGAACATCAGGCTGGCCGCTTCCTCGACATGCGCCCGGCCGGCATCAGGGTACGCGGCCGGCGATCCACGCCGGGGCGGTATTTCCAGGTGGCCAACCCCGGCATGGGCTGGGGCGGCACCGACATCGCGGACCCACTGGCCATCATCGAGCGGGTAGACCCGAAACTCGCATGGGCCGGATTGCGGCTGTTGATGGTGTCCACCACCGGCGAACACGCCGCATGGTTCGTGTTGGACGACGAGTTGCGACCCCAGCCCGCCGAAATGCCCCCTGCGATCGTCGCAGCTGTGGCGCGCATCGGGGAGAACTGCGAGGCGGCCTTGTGTTCGGTCCTGTTCATGGCCGGCGCGGGCGGCAGTCTGCGGGCCGGGGCCACGGAGAACCCGGTCCTGCTGACGCGCGCCGTGCAGTCAGGCCGTGCGCGGGTCACCTCGGGGGGCGCCCCGGTATTCGTTTGGCCGGGTGGCGGAATTACCTACATGGCAGATGTATCGGCCATGCCCGACGCCTCGTTCGGCAGCGTGCCCACCCCGGCACTTGTAGCTCCGATCGAGTTCACCCTGCCCCGCGTGGACTATCTGGCGCTCGGTGGGCACGAGGGCCGTATCAGGCCGCTCGACGACATATTGGCGGAGGCCCGGCCGCGCGCAGTGTCGCTGCCACCCGACACCGTGTTCCCGATCCGCTAGATGCGCCTGCGGCATGGCCCCATCGACCTTTTGGTGACCGCCGACGGACCAAAATCGGAGATGGATCTCGCCATGGCGCAGGCACGCGAGGCATTCCCCCTCATCCTCCCGGCGCT
>JANXXW010000083.1 GCA_025350425.1 Rhodospirillales bacterium | reverse complement strand
GTGGTCAAGGCGGCCTGCGCGTTCGAACAAGGCCAAGCGGTGTCACCGGCGCTCTATTTCTCAAGGGCGGCGATTCCCTGGGGCGATGGACCACTGTGGCATCACATCGGCATCTACGCCTATCGCCGCGCGGCGCTGGCTCGTTTCGTGTCGCTGCCTGAATCACCGCTGGAGCGCCGGGAGAAGCTGGAGCAGTTACGCGCGCTGGAAGCGGGGATGCGGATCGCCTGCGCCCGTGTCGATCACGCGCCTTTCGGGGTGGATACCCCGTCCGACCTGGAACGCGCCCGCGCTTTGCTGGCCCTGACATAAGCGAGACCATGACCGACATCATCGCCTTCCAGGGTCGACCTGGCGCCTATTCCGACCTCGCCTGCCGCAACGCCTACCCAAGCTGGACCACGCTGCCATGCGACACCTTCGAGGGTGCGATGGAGGCGGTGCATTCCGGTGCCGCCAAGCTGGCCATGCTGCCTTGCGAGAACAGTCTGGCCGGCCGCGTGCCCGATATCCACGCGCTGCTACCCGCCAGCGGACTGCTCATCGTGGGTGAGCATTTCCAGCGCGTCGAGCATTGCCTGCTGGCGCCGCACGGGGCTAGCCTTGCTACCATCAAACGGGCGCACTCCCACGCCGTGGCTCTGGGCCAGGTGCGGCGCATACTAAAGGAACTGAACCTGCAATCCGTGGTTGAGAGCGACACGGCAGGGTCGGCCGAGCAGGTGGCGGCCTGGAATAATCCCGAGGATGCTTCGATCGCGTCCACATTGGCGGCAGAACTGTTCGGCTTGCAGATCCTGCGCCGTAACGTCGAGGACGCCGACCACAACACGACCCGCTTCTACGTCTGCGCGGCCAAGCCAAATGCCGCATCGGCGGACACGCCGGGCCTCATGACTACCTTCGTGTTCCGAGTGCGCAACGTACCGGCGGCGCTGTTCAAGGCGCTCGGCGGTTTCGCCACCAACGGCGTCAACATGACCAAGCTGGAAAGCTACATGGTGGACGGACATTTCACCGCGACGCAGTTCATGTGCGACGTGGACGGTCACCCGGAACAACCGGCACTGCGCCGTGCGTTGGAAGAACTATCGTTCTTTTCCCGCGAAACCCGCATCCTGGGCGTGTATCCCGCCGCTGCCACCCGGGGCCAGGCGACGGGCGACTGACGTATATCGAGGGGTTCTCACCATGCAGCCTATGATAACCACACACGGCCTCCACATGCCAAAGCTCGGTCTTGGCACGTGGAAGATGTACGGCAAAGAATGCACCGACGCGGTCGGCCGGGCGCTGGCGATGGGGTATCGCCATATCGACACCGCCCAGATGTATGAAAACGAGGGTGCGGTCGGGGAGGCCCTGGCCGATACCTCGGTCGCACGTGCCGATATCCACGTCACGACCAAGGTTTGGCGCGACAATTTGACGCCGGAAGCGATGCGCCGGGCGATGGAGCAAAGCCTCAAGCTGCTGAAGCTTGATTATGTTGATCTCTATCTGATTCATTGGCCCTCACCCACGATGAACCTCCCTGAATCGCTTGGCACGCTCGTCAAATTGAAAGAGGAAGGGCTGACCACAAACATCGGTGTCTCCAACTTTCCAGTAGCGCTGATGAAGCAGGCAGTAGAGGAGGTGCAGGCACCCATCGTTTGCAATCAGATCGAGTATCACGTTGAACTAGGCCAAGCCAAAGTGCTGAATTATGCGCGTTCCAAGCAGATTGCGGTGACTGCGTACTGCCCGTTGGCGCGCGGGTTGCTCGGCGACCATGGCGAGATTAGCAAGATCGCCAGCAAGCATGGCTGTTCTCCGCAGCAGGTAGCGCTAAAATGGCTGCTGGATCAGGAGGGGGTCGCGGCAATCCCGAAGGCCACACGCGAGGCGAGCCAGCGGGCGAACTGGGAAGCGCAGAAGCTGCAGTTGGACGACAGCGACCGGCAGGTCATCGCCGGACTTGCGAAAGATCATCGGGTCGTCAACCCGGCAGGGTTCGCGGTCCCCTGGGACTGATCGGCCCAGCCTTGCCACTTTCCGCACCACTCCCTCCATAGGAGCGGCCCACGCCGGTGCCCTGACCGTGACGGGCGTCTTGGTCCTGAGGTACCTCAAGCTCAAGCAGCGCCCTCGCGTCCATCAGAAGGCTCGGCGGCAAGATCGATTGTGAGTCAACCCTGGATGTGGGATGAATCTGTACTGTAACGCTTCCTGTGGGCGAGACTGGTATTGGGCCGGAGGCCAGGAAAGGGCTGACCGATGAACGCCAAGCCCGCAGCGATCATACTGATCGAGGATGATCCGGGCCATGCCGGGCTGATCGAGAAAAACATGCGGCGTGCCGGGGTGAACAGCATGTTCCGCCTGTACACCGACGGGACCTCCGCGATCGCGTTACGGCAACTCGGGTTGTTTCTCTCGGTGATGCAGGTGCCGGAAACCACCAAGGCGTCATGACGCAGTCAGCCGCCATAAGGTTGCTCTATATCGACGACGATCCGGGCATTGGGCGCTTGGTGCAGCGTCGACTGGAACGCTCGGGTTGCGTGGTGCGACTAGCGCATGACGGAGCGGCCGGAGTGGAGCTGGCGCTAGCCGAGCCCTTCGATGCGATCGCGCTCGATCATTACATGCCGGGCCAGGATGGGCTGGAAGTGCTGGCTGTCCTGCGTGAGTTTCCGAACATGCCGCCCGTAATATTTGTCACTGCCGCCGAGGAGCCGCGTATCGCCGTTGCGGCGTTGAAGGCCGGCGCCGCCGATTATGTGGTGAAGGACGTGCAAGGCGCGTTCCTCGACCTGTTGGGTCCAACTGTCCGCCATGCGATTGAGCAGCGGCGAATGCGGCTGGAAACGGAATCGGCCCAACACGAAATGCGTGAGAGCAGGGACCGGCTGGCTCGCCTGGCGGAGCAACAGGCGGTGTTGCTGAAGGAGGTGAACCACCGGGTAGCCAACAGCCTGCAGCTGATCAGCTCGCTCATCGAGTTGCAGGCACGCAAGGTCGCTGATCCCCAGGCGCGCGAGATGCTGCGCCGGGCTGCTGACCGGGTGGAGGCGGTGGCCTTGGTGCATCGACGCCTCTACACGTCCGACGACGTGTCGTTCGTCGATATGGACCAATACCTGGCGGGGCTGATCGAGGAGTTCCGCCGGGCGATGGAAACCGACGGACGGGAGCGGCGGATCGAGTTGCAGGTTGAGGAAATCCGCATCGAGACCGACAAGGCGGTTTCGATTGGGCTGATCGTCAATGAATTGGTCACGAACGCTCTGAAATACGCCTACCCCGACGATGTCGTCGGAGAGGTGCGCGTAAGGCTGCGGCGTACAGACGTGGGCTGTGTGCACCTGATAGTGGAGGATGATGGGGTGGGCTACCCAGAGGGCACCGCGCCGGCCAAGGGCAGCGGACTGGGGGCGATGATCGTGTCGGCGATGGCGAGCACGCTGAAGGCGACGGTCGATCTGGAACGCGCGGGACGAGGAACGCGGTTCCGAGTGGCTATTCCTGCCTGAACCAACTGCTTCGGCCTACAGTCGATATGGACGAGCGAAGGTGAACAGCCGGCCCTGAACGACAACGCGGTGCCGTCAGCGGGCAAAGGTAGCGCCAGAAGGCGCTTCTGCCCGCGACGGGTTGGCGCCTATGATCAGGGCCTGCGCGAGGCATCTCGCATATGCCACGGAGTCGTCGAATGTCCGCTTTCGCTCATGGCTCCAATCTCGCCTCGCCGGCCGTTCGGGCGCTGTTCCGTCGCCGGCTGGCTGAAATCGGTGGGGTATTGCTTGGGCTGGCGGGGATTGCTGTCCTGGTATCGCTGGTGACCTATGACGTGAGCGATCCTTCGTTGAACACCGCGACCGCCCGCTCCGCGAGCAATCTTGCGGGCTGGCCAGGCGCTGTGGTGGCCGACGTGCTTTTGCAAGGGTTCGGTGCCGCCGGCGCATTGCCGGGCATCGCGTTGCTGGCCTGGGCCTGGCGCGTGGCGGCGCATCGAGGGCTCGGCAGCTTTCTGATGCGTGTCGCAGCGCTACTGGCCGCCTTGCTGGTTGTGGGTGGGGTTCTGGCGGCAGTGCCCTTTCCCGGGTTTGCCGAGTTGGCTTGGCCCACGTCATCGGGCCTGGGCGGGGCCGGCGGGCGGCTGGTGGCAGCCGATGCGCTCGAGGCCGGCGCCATGTTCCTCGGCCCATTCGGTGGCATGATCGTCTGGGGGCTGGGCGTATTGCTGGCGTTGTGTCTCACACTGCTCGCCCTCGGGCTTTCGCGTGGAGAGTGGCGCGTGGCGGCCCAGGCAGCCGGGACATCCATCCGTCAGACCCGTCGTGGGGCGGGCTTTTGCGGGCGGATGACCTCCCAGGTTGCCACCGCCTCGATCAACCTGCTGCGGCGGATCAATGGCAACCGGCCAGCCGCGGAGGTGCCGCTGCCGCAAGTTGCGGCCTTCACCGGCGCC
>JANXXW010000069.1 GCA_025350425.1 Rhodospirillales bacterium | reverse complement strand
ATTAAATCCGCTGCCGCGCAACTGCTTGTGATCGCCTAACGTTTTGCCCTTATGATGAGAAAATGGTGGGGCATACTGAAGTCGGCGGCGATCGGCTACAACGACGACAACGCGCTCAGTCGGGGCGCGGCGATTGCCTATTACACCATTGTGTCGATCGCCCCGGTGCTTGTGATTGTGATCGCCATCGCCGGGTTGGTGTTTGGTGCGGACGCGGCGCGCGGCGCCATCGTCGATCAGATCAGCGGCCTGATGGGCAAGCAGGGTGCCGAGGCGATCCAGTCGATGATCCAGGGTGCCTCGAACCGCAAGTCCGGCATCATCGCGACAATTGTCGGCCTGGTCACTCTGCTGGTGACGGCGAGCGGTGTGTTTGGCGAAATGCAATCCGCCCTGAATGCGATTTGGAAGGCTGAGCCGCCGCCGGGTGCGGTTGGCCGGCTGGTGCGCGCGCGCCTGGCAAGCCTTGGTTTGGTCGCGGCGCTCGGATTCCTTTTGATGGTTTCGCTGGTCATCAGCACGGCGTTGTCGGCGCTCGATGGCTTCCTGCACGACCTTCTACCGGGCATCGAAACGGTGATGAAGGTGCTGTCGTTCCTGATTTCCTACGCCCTGATCTCGGCCCTGTTCGCCGCAATCTACAAGGTGCTGCCGGACAAGCGGATCGAGTGGCAGGATGTGTTCGTGGGGGCACTGGCCACCGGCGCGCTGTTCACCATCGGCAAGTTCGGCATCAGCGCCTATATCGGCAGCAGCGCGATTGCGTCCAGCTACGGCGCGGCCGGGGCGCTGATCGTCATCCTGGTGTGGATTTACTACTCGGCGCAAATCTTCCTGTTCGGCGCCGAGTTTACCCGCGCCTTTGCCGAAACCCACGGTAGCCACGCGGAAGTACCAGTCGCGGCAGAGGCGGTGACGGCACCGTTGTCGCACAAACAGGAGATCGAGCACCTCAAGCGCGCCCTAGATTCCGCGCAGTGAGTTGCCTCGGCGGCGTGGCGATGGCAGTTATCCACGCAGATTTGGCGGAGGAAATCACGGATGGCGGTCAATAAGGTTTATCCCGATGCCGTGGCGGCGTTGGCAGACACGCTGCGGGACGACATGATGGTAATGGCCGGGGGCTTCGGGTTGTGCGGCATCCCCAGCGCGCTGATCGAGGCCATCAAGGTGTCGGGCGTAAAAGGCCTCACCGTGGTGTCCAACAACGCGGGGATCGACAATGCTGGCCTCGGCGTGCTGCTCCAGACACGGCAGATACGCAAGATGATCAGCTCCTACGTCGGCGAGAACGCGACGTTTGCAAAGCAGTATCTCGCAGGGGAGCTGGAAATCGAGTTCAACCCACAAGGCACGCTGGCCGAGCGCATCCGCGCAGGCGGCGCGGGCATCCCCGCGTTCTTTACCCGTACCGGCGTGGGCACCCAGATTGCCGAGGGCAAGGAGACACGCGATTTCGACGGCGTGCCTTACCTGATGGAGCGGTCACTATGGGCTGATCTTGCGATCATCCACGCCTGGAAAGCCGACCACGAAGGCAATCTGGTGTACCGGATGACCGCCCGGAACTTCAATCCGATGATGGCGACAGCCGCTGACATGGTGGTGGTCGAGGTTGAGGAATTGGTCGAGAATGGCACGATCGACCCCGATCACATCATAACGCCGGGGATTTTCGTTAACCGCATCGTGCCGGTATCGAACGTCGCCAAACTTATCGAGCAGCGCACCGTACGCAAGCGCGCCTGAGGAGCGGAACAATGCCCTGGACCCGAGACGAGATGGCTGCCCGAGCCGCCCGCGAACTGCAGGACGGCTTTTATGTGAATTTGGGGATCGGTATCCCCACGCTGGTCGCGAATCACATCCCCGAGGGGATGCAGATCGTGTTGCAGAGCGAGAACGGGATGTTAGGCTTCGGCCCGTTCCCGTTCGAGGGCGAGGAGGATGCCGACCTCATCAACGCCGGCAAGCAGACCGTGACGATGCTGCCGACCACCAGCTTCTTCGACAGCGCAGCGAGCTTCGCGATGGTGCGGGGCGGCCATATCGATTTATCGGTGCTGGGCGCGCTTCAAGTGGCTGAGAACGGCGACCTCGCCAACTGGATGATCCCTGGCAAGATGGTCAAGGGAATGGGCGGTGCTATGGACCTCGTCGCTGGGGTCAAGCGCGTGGTGGTGTTGATGGAGCATACCGCCGGCGGCAAGCCGAAGCTGCTGCACCGGTGCAACCTGCCGCTGACCGGGCAGGGGGTGGTGGACATGGTGGTGACCGATTTGGGCGTGTTCGACGTGACGCCGCAGGGCTTCAACTTGGTGGATATGGCACCCGGCGTGACCGTGGCCGAGATCACTGAAAAGACCGAGGCCGCCTTCAGCATACATCCCAATCTGAAGCAGACGGCCTGATCCTCGATCTGGGGTATTGATACTATGCGTCGGCGGGGACTATAAGCCGCCTCCCCGATGTTTTAGCGGGGCGATGGGGCCATAGCTCAGCTGGGAGAGCGCCTGAATGGCATTCAGGAGGTCAGCGGTTCGATCCCGCTTGGCTCCACCATCGCTGTCTCGGCCAGTGGGCGTTATGCTCAACCCGGATAGCCTAACCCCCGACCAAGTTTTGCCTTATCGATGCATTCGGCTTCGGAACGGCGGTAGACGGTCTTGCGTTAAAACGATCCCGGCGTCGATGTGACGCCACTGCAAGGAGGCGGCGCTATGGGTATGGGTATCATTGCCTGGATCATTCTCGGTTTGGTCGCGGGCTTCATTGCCAGCAAGCTCGTCAGCGGCAGTGGCAGCGGTGTCGTCGTCGACATTATTCTCGGTATCATCGGCGCAGTGGTCGGCGGCTTCATCTTCAATCAGTTCGGCGGCATGGGCGTGACTGGCTTCAACATCTACAGCGTGATCGTCGCGGTGATCGGCGCCGTCGTGGTGCTGTGGATATATCACGCGCTGTTTGCCCGACGCGGTATCTGAGCGGTCGCAAGACAGAGTTCGGGG
>JANXXW010000121.1 GCA_025350425.1 Rhodospirillales bacterium | reverse complement strand
CGAAATCGCCGAGCGCGCTCATTGTGGCCAGCTCCGCGATGCCGGCGACCCTTATATCACCCACCCGCTCGCCGTCGCGTCCATCCTCGCGGGATACCGCCTCGATACCGCCTCCATCGTCACGGCCCTCCTGCACGATGTGGTCGAGGACACCAGCATCACGCGCGCTGAGGTGGAGCGCCGCTTTGGCGCCGAAATTGCCGGGCTGGTCGATGGCGTCACCAAGCTGACCAAGCTCGAACTCCGATCGGACTCTACCAAACAGGCAGAGAACTTCCGCAAGCTGGTGCTGGCGATGAGTCGCGATATTCGTGTGCTTCTGGTCAAGCTCGCCGACCGCCTGCACAACATGCGGACCTTGCGTTTCGTCGAGGCGCCCGAACGGCGCCGCCGCATCGCCGCCGAGACTATGGAGATCTACGCGCCGCTGGCTGAGCGTATCGGCATGGATTCGCTCAAAAGCGAGTTACAGACACTGGCTTTCGCGCAACTCGAGACCGATGCGTTCGAGACGATTCAGGCCCGCCTCAACTTCCTGCGCGGACAGGGGGCCGACGTCATCGAGGAGGTCGGGGCCGAGCTGAAGCGTGTCTGCGAGGATGGCGGTGTGGCGGTCGAGGAAGTCACCGGACGCGAGAAGTCCCCGTTTTCCATCTGGGAGAAGATGCAGCGCCGTAACGTCCAGTTCGAGCAGTTGTCGGATATCATGGCGTTCCGGATCGTCGTGCCGACGCGGGCCGACTGCTACGCGGCGCTCGGCGCGGTCCACGCGGCGTACCCCGTCATCGCCGGGCGGTTCAAAGACTACATGTCCACGCCCAAGCCCAATGGCTACCAGAGCGTCCACACAGGCGTCACCCTGCGCCAGCCGCGCAACCAGAAAATCGAGGTGCAGATACGCACCGCAGAGATGCACCTCGTCGCCGAGAACGGCGTCGCCTCCCACTGGCTCTATAAGCAGGCCGACGCGGCGGGTCAGGAAGCGACCAAATTCCGCTGGGTGCAGGATCTGCTGGAGATTCTCGACAACTCCACGCCCGACGAGTTCCTCGAGAATACCAAGCTGGAACTGTACAAGGACGAGGTCTTCTGCTTCACGCCGAAGGGCCAGTTGATCCAGCTGCCGCGCGGTGCCACGCCGGTCGATTTCGCCTACGCCGTTCATAGCCAAGTAGGCGATACCTGCGTCGGCGCGCGGGTGAACGGCAAGCTGCTGCCATTGCGGCACGAGCTGCAGAATGGCGATCAGGTCGAGATCATGACCGCGCGGGGCAACACCCCGAACCCGCAATGGGAACGCTTTGTCGTCACCGGCAAGGCCCGCGCCCGCATCCGCCGTTACGTCCAGCAGCAACAACGTCAGGAACACCGCGATAACGGCCGCGCGGCACTCGCCAAGGCGTTCCGGCAGGAGGGTCTGGACGGGTCCGAGAAAACGCTCGAGCCCTCGCTGAAGGCGTTGAAACAGGCCTCGCTCGACGATCTGTATGTGGCCGTCGGCAACGGTAATCTCGGCGCCAAGGAAGTGTTGACTGCCATCTACCCGGAGTTGCGGCAGGCTTCCCGCGCGCCCCGAATGCTGCCGAGCCTAACCGCTCGCGGCACGCGGCCGAACAGCAAGCACCAGCTGCCCATCAGCGGCCTCGTGTCCGGTATGGAGATCCACTACGCCGGTTGCTGCCACCCGATCCCAGGCGATCGCATCGTCGGCATCGTTGCCACCGGCAAGGGCGTCACCATCCACACCCGCCGCTGCCCGACGCTGGAAAGTTTTGCGGCCACGCCCGAGCGCTTCATCGACGTGGACTGGGAGCCCTGGGCGTTCGACGAACAGGCCAAGGGCGAAGGCCCTACCGGGCGCGTCAGCGTCATTGCCGATAACGCGCCCACGGCGCTGGCCAACATCGCCAACGCGATTTCCAAGCAAGAAGGCTCGGTCACCAACCTTAAGATCACCAACCGCCAGGCCGATTTCTTTGAAGTACTTGTGGACGTCGATGTCCGCGACCTCGGCCACCTCTCGCGCGTCATCGCCGGCCTGCGCGGCGCCAGTGGCGTGCATCAGGTTGAGCGGGCACGCGGTTGATCGTGCGAGGGCCACGATGATCCTCGGTGTCGGCTCAGACATCTGCGACATCCGGCGCATCGAGAAGGCGCTGGAGCGTTTTGGCGACCGCTTCCTCGAACGCGTGTTCACCGAGGATGAACGCCGCCGGGCCGATCGCCGCAGCGGCACCAACCGCACCGGAACCTACGCCAAGCGCTTCGCCGCCAAGGAGGCCTGCTCGAAGGCGCTGGGCACCGGCTTCCGTCGCGGCGTGTTCATGTCAGACCTGCGCGTGACCAACCTGCCCTCTGGCCAGCCTACGTTGAGGCTCGAGGGGGGAGCCGCGCAACGCCTTGTCGAGATGACTCCGCCCGGCATGACGGCCCGCATCGACCTCACCATGACCGACGAATATCCATACGCCTACGCCCAGGTCATTATCTCCGCCGATCCTGTTGGGCCGTTGCTTCCTTGACAGGGACATGCCTCGTGGGCTTCATCCGCGCGCTTAAGCCAAGCGCCTTCCACAATCCCAAATTGATCTAGGCCCCAACACATGGCGCGCGCCACCACGGCCAAACGCAGAACGGGCGGCCTGCTAGAAAACGTCAAGACGATCGTCTATGCCGGGCTTATCGCCGTGGGCATTCGCACCATCGCGTTCGAGCCGTTCAACATTCCCTCCGGCTCGATGATCCCCACCTTGCTCGTGGGCGATTACCTGTTCGTCTCGAAATACAGCTACGGCTATTCCAGGTTCTCGATGCCGTTCTCGCCGCCGCTGTTCGATGGCCGCATCTTCGGGCGATTGCCGAATCGCGGGGACGTCGCGGTATTCAAATACCCGCGCGACACGAGCGTCGATTACATCAAGCGCATCATCGGCCTCCCAGGCGACCGCATCCAGGTGACCGCCGGGCAACTCTATATCAACAAGGTCCTGGTGCCCCGCACGCTGATCGGTGACTACGTCGCCGACGATAACGGTATGCGGATGCTGGCGAAGGAATACCAGGAGACGCTTCCCAATGGCGTGAAGCACGATATCCTGAAAGCGACTGACGACGGCGAGGCGAACAACACGCCGGAATACGTCGTGCCGCCCGACCACGTGTTTGCGATGGGCGATAATCGGGACAATAGCCAGGACAGCCGTTTCATGAACGCGGTCGGGTTTGTGCCGGTGGAAAATCTCGTTGGCCGCGCCGAGTTCATCTTTCTCTCGGTCGATGGTACTGCGCCGTTTTGGCAGGTGTGGGAATGGCCGTTCGAGATACGCTGGTCGCGCCTGTTCTCGGGCATCACCTGAACCAGCCTCCGCCCGTCGCGGAACAGATTCTCGGCCACCACTTCGCCCGGCCGGCCCTGTTGCGCGAGGCCATGACGCACCGCTCCGCCGCCCCAGGGGTGCGCGGTGGCCGCCTCAAGGGCGCGGGCTCCAACGAGCGGCTTGAGTTCGTCGGCGACCGTGTGCTTGGGCTGCTGATCGCGGAGTGGCTTGCCGAACGCTTTCCGCACGAGCAGGAAGGCGGCCTTGGCCGCCGTCTCGCCCAACTCGTGTCCCAACCCGTGCTCGCCGCCATCGCCGATGAGGCGGGACTGCCCGCCGCGCTTTCCGTTTCGCCGGGCGAGAGCCGGGCAGGGGTCCGCCAGCGCGCCACCGTTCTCGCCGACGCCATGGAAGCCGCTATCGGCGCGCTCTATCTGGATGGCGGAATCGAGGCTGCCCGGCGCTTCGTTCGGCGCGCATGGGATGCCGCCATGGTAGCCCAGGCCGATCCGCCGCAGGACGCCAAGACCGGGCTTCAGGAATGGGCGCAAGCCCGTGGCCTCAACCTGCCCGAATATACCGTGGCCGCCCGCGAGGGACCGCCACACGATCCGGTCTTCGTTATCGCCGTGACAATTGCGGATAAGACTGGAGACGGCCGTGCCGGGTCCAAGCGGGCCGCCGAACAGCTCGCAGCCGAAAATCTGCTTGGAAAGTTGAAGAAATGACACGCTGCGGTTTCGCTGCAATCGTGGGTGCGCCGAATGCCGGCAAATCCACACTGCTCAATCGCCTCACCGGTGCCAAGCTATCCATCGTCAGCCCAAAGGCGCAGACCACGCGTTTCCGTGTGCTCGGCATCCTGATGCGGGGCGAGAGCCAGATCCTGCTGGTGGACACGCCCGGTATCTTCCAGCCCAAAAGCAAGCTCGATCGTGCCATGATCAACGCCGCGTGGACCGGCGCTGCCGATGCCGACCTGGTGCTGATGCTGGTCGACGCGAAGGCGCCGCTCACGGACGCCATTCGCAACATCGTCCGCAAGATCAAGCGCCGCGCCTGGCTGGTGATCAACAAGACTGACCTCGTGCCACCGGGCAAGCTTCTGACGATCACCGCAGAACTGACGCAACTGGCCACCTTCGAGGAAACCTTCATGGTCAGCGCCTCGACCGGTGACGGCCTCAATGTGTTCCTGGACCACCTTGCCCTGGCGATGCCCGAAGGCCCATACCTGTATCCCGAAGACGACCTAACTGATTTGCCGGATCGGCTGCTCGCCGCCGAACTCGTGCGGGAGCAGATCTTCATGCAGACCCATGAGGAAGTCCCGTACGGCGCCACCGTGGAGACCGAGAGTTTCGTGGAAAAGCCCGATGGCTCGATCCGGATCGAGACGACCATCTACGTCGCGCGCTCGGGCCATAAGGCGATCCTGATCGGCGAGGGCGGCCAGCGCGTCAAGGAGATCGGCGTCCGTGCCCGCGCCCAACTCGGCCGCCTGCTGGACCGCAAGGTGCACCTGTTCCTCAACGTCAAGCAGCGCGCCGGGTGGGACGAAGAGGGCGCCCGCCTTCGCGCCATCGGCCTGGACGACGCGTCATGACACAGCCCACTGCCCAGCCGGCCATTCGCACCGTTGCGATGCCCGCGGACACCAACTCGAACGGCGACATCTTCGGCGGTTGGCTGCTGGCCCAGATGGACCTGGCCGGCGGCTTGTTGGCGATCCGCCGCGCGCAAGGCCGCGTGGCCACGATCGCGGTCGAGAGCATGAAGTTCATCCGTCCGGTGTCGGTCGGCGACGAGGTTTCGCTGTATGCCGAAATCCGCAAGATCGGCCGCACCTCGATGAACATTTCCATCGAGGCGTGGCGACGCCCGCGTGATGCGACCGAGATGGAAAAGGTAACCGAAGCCATCTTCGTATTTGTCGCCATCGGCGAGGACCGCCGCCCCCGCCCGGTTCCGCCCCAGGCATGAGCGAGCCCGACTGGCTGGTCTGGACACGCGAGATGCAGGCCATCGCGCAAACAGGCCTCGCTTTCGTCAAGGACCCTTACGACCGCGAGCGTTACGAAATGCTCCGCGCCCTCGCTTCGCGCATCATGGCTGGCCATACCGACACCCCGGCCGAGCGCATCGACGCGCTTTTCGTCAACGAGACCGGCTACGCCACCCCCAAGATCGACGTGCGCGGCGCCGCCTTCGACGCCCAGGGCCGTATCCTCATGGTCCGCGAAATCATGGATTCGGGGCGCTGGACCTTGCCGGGTGGCTGGGCCGACGTGAACCTGACCGCCGCCGAAAACGCGGTGAAGGAAGTGCGGGAGGAATCGGGCTTCGAGTCCCGCGTCACCAAGCTTGCCGCCTGCTGGGACCGCACGCGCCAGGGCCACGGCGCTTTCGCGTTCTCGACGCTTAAGCTGTTCTATCTGTGTGAGATCACCGGCGGGACTGCGAGCGCCAGTCTGGAAACCTCCGAGGTGGCCTTCTTCGCCGAACACGAGTTACCGGACGATCTATCCACCGGCCGCGTGTTGCGCCATCAGTTGGTACGGATGTTTGCGCATTCACGCACGCCCGAGTTAGCGACCGATTTCGAGTAGCGGCGGGATGCGGTCGGGTGGATCGCGAACAGGCCCAGGCAGAGAGCCGGCGAACAAGCCATCCGCCAATTTCGGGGGGAACATCCGTGAACCCAGCGCGACGAATGGCCTTACGGTGCTTGGCTGAGACTTCCCGAGCCGCCATGGATCTTGGTGTTACAGATATTGACGATCTCGCTCGTAAGACCAACCTTCTCGGCTAACACTGATTCAGCAAGAATCTTGATTGGATCTACATGGAATGGGAAGCCCCAGCGATCGTGATCGACGCCCGCCTCTACGGTGAGGGCGACGCCGTCGCGGCGGTGATGACCGAGGAGCATGGCGTGCATCGCGGCCTTGCGCGGGGCGGTGCCTCCCGGACAAAGGCGGCGGTCTGGCAGGTCGGCAATCTCGTCCAGGTCCGCTGGGTTGCGCGGCTTTCGGAGCAACTCGGCACCTTCACCGGCGAACTCATCCATCCCACAGCCGCACTGGTCATGGATGACCCGCTCGCGCTCGCAGCACTCACTGCTGCCTGCGCGGTCACCGACGGAGCACTGCCGGAACGCGAGCCCCACCCCAGCGTGTTCGACGGCCTGCTCTCCATGACCGCCCAGGCTCGCGCCGGAGAGGCCAAACTCGCCGACCATGTCCGCTGGGAAGCGATCTTGCTCGCCAACCTCGGCTACGGCCTCGACCTCACCACCTGCGCTTTGACGGGCGAGACCGAAGACCTCGCCTACGTCTCTCCCAAATCCGGCCGTGCCGTATCCCGCGCCGCCGCCGCCGCCTGGGCACCCCGTCTGCTGAAATTGCCCGCCTTCCTCCTGACCGAGGACCCAGGCAGCCCCGCCGACTGGCGTGACGGCCTGCGCCTCACTGGCCACTTCCTCGAACGCGACGCCTTCGGGCATCATCACCGCCCGTTGCCCGCCGCCCGCATTGCCCTCTATCACCGCGTGTCTGATCTCGCGGAGGAGCCTGCCGCCCATGCCTGACGACCTATCCGGCCTCACCCGTGACACCCACCTTGTGGATGCGCTGAGCGAGCGATATCTCGCCTACGCCCTCTCAACCATCATGTCCCGCAGCCTGCCCGACGTGCGGGACGGGCTAAAACCCGTGCATCGGCGCCTCGTCTTCGCCATGCACCAGTTGCGCCTCGATCCCACCGCCGGCTTCAAGAAATGTGCCCGCATCGTCGGCGATGTCATGGGCAAGTTCCACCCGCACGGCGACGCCTCGATCTACGACGCGATGGTTCGGCTCGCCCAGACCTTCGCCGCCCGCTTTCCGTTGGTCGAGGGCCAAGGCAATTTCGGCAACATCGACGGCGATAACGCTGCCGCCATGCGGTACACCGAGGCCCGGCTCACCGAAGTTGCCAAGGCGCTGCTGGCCGGCATCGACGACGACGCGGTGGATTTCCGCGCGACCTATGACGGCGAGGAGCACGAACCTGTCGTGCTCCCTGGCGGCTTCCCCAACCTGCTTGCCAACGGCGCCGCCGGCATTGCGGTCGGTATGGCCACCTCTATTCCACCGCATAATGCGGGTGAGGTCTGCGCCGCTGCCATCCACCTCGTCCGTAATCCCGACGCCACCACCGCTGACCTGCTGGCGCACATGCCCGGCCCGGATTTCCCCACCGGCGGGACGCTGGTGGAAGACCGGGCGACATTGCTCGCGGCTTACGAGACGGGCAGGGGGGGCTTTCGGATGCGCGCGAAATGGGAGGTGGAGCGCGCCAAGCACGGCACCTGGACCATCGTCGTGACCGAAATCCCCTACCAGGTGCAGAAGGCCCGCCTGATCGAGCAGATCGCGCAACTGCTCGAGGACAAGAAGCTACCGCTGCTGGCCGACGTGCGCGACGAGAGCACCGATCTCATCCGCATGGTGTTCGAACCCAAGACGCGCGGCGTCGAGCCCGAAGTGCTGATGGAAACGCTGTTCCGCGCCACCGCGCTTGAAAGCCGCTTTCCGCTCAACATGAACGTGCTGACCGCCGATCGCACGCCTGTGGTACTCGGCCTTAAGGCCGTGCTGCGCGCATGGCTTGATCACCGCCAGATCGTGCTGGTCCGGCGCTCCGAGCATCGACTTGCCGCCATCGAGCGCCGGCTGGAGATCCTGGACGGGTTTCTCGCGGTATTTCTCAATCTCGACGAGGTCATCCGCATCATTCGCTTCGAGGACGAGCCCAAGGCGACGTTGATCTCGACGTTCTCGCTGAACGATGTGCAAGCCGAGGCGATCCTGAATATGCGCCTCCGCAGCCTGCGCCGGCTGGAGGAGATGGAGATCCGCAAGGAGCATGCCACGCTGTCCAAGGAGCTTGCAGGCGTGCGGAAACTGCTCGACAGCGAGAAGCTACGCTGGGACCGGATCGCGACCGAGCTTGCGGAGACGCGCCAGAAGTTCGGCACCGGACCGCTCGGTGACCGCCGCACCATGCTCGGCGACGTGCCGGCGGTGATCGAAGTGTCCAGCGACGCCTTCGTGGAACGCGAGCCAATCACTGTCATTCTCTCGGACAAAGGCTGGCTGCGCGCGGTGAAAGGCCACGTCGCGGAAGGCACGGAACTGAAGTTCAAGGAGGGCGACAAGCTGCGCATGATCGTACCGTGCGAGACCACGGATCGCCTGTGCCTGTTCGCGACTCAAGGGCGTGCCTACACTTTGAAGGCCGGCGACCTCCCGCGTGGACGGGGTGACGGGCAGCCGGTGCGGCTGATCGCTGAGATGACCAACGAGGACGACGTGCGCGCGCTGTTCGTGCTGCGCGACGGGGTGCGCTATCTCGTTGCGTCCACCGCCGGACGCGGCTTCATCGCCAAGTCGGAAGACCTCGTGTCCGAGAAGCGCACGGGCAAGCAGGTGCTGAACCTGCGGCCGGGCGAGGAGGCTGCGATCTGCGCGCCGGTCAGCGGCGAC
>JANXXW010000067.1 GCA_025350425.1 Rhodospirillales bacterium | reverse complement strand
GTGCCTGATGATGTCGCCGCGGCGACGACTTTGACTTGGATGTTGCCGATCCATCCCTGACCGCCGTACGCGGTGACGTCGATCGTGTCTGTGCCGGTCGAGGTGGCGGCGTATGCGACGCTGGCCAATTCGGCATTGATCGCGGCCAGGGTTCCCGTGAGCGTCAGCACGCCGGTGCCGGCGCCGACCACGGTGCCGTGGTCCGAGACCTGGGCGGACAACGCGCCCGATACGTCGGTCAGCACGACCGCGAACTGCGCCGACGAGCTTACGCCAGCCGTTGCGGTCAGTCCGAGCCCGGCCACGGCGACTGTTCCGCCCGCGACGGCATTCACGCCGAAGGGCAGCGCGTTCGTGTCAGGCCCGGCAAGCCTGACCGTGCCGCCGGGATCCCCGCCCAGCAGCCCGGAGGCATAGAGCGGAACCACTATGGACGCCTCGACGGCGACATGGGCCAAGGTTCCCGTGAGGCCGCCGGGGAGAAGCTGGCGGGGATAAGCGTTCCATGAGATCGTGACGTAGCGATCCGGGCTGATCAGCGGATTGGCGGCAGCGGCGGCCATCATGCGGATCGCGTTGGTGGTCCAGGCCGCGTCGCTTTGGTCCTGGCCGGTGCCATCCACCAACAAGCCGAAGGAAACGCCGGCACCGCGTACGGCCTGGGCGTAGGCTTCGAGGTTTGCCGTGAAGTTAGGGTCGGTGGCGATGACGTCGGCGTGGATGTAGGCGAGCGGTGTGCCGGTGGCCTGTTTGAACGCCGCCGCCCACTGGGCGATGTTGCCGACCGAGGATTGCGGCTCGTTGTCGCCCACCTGGACATGTGGGAAGACCGCCTTGATCAGCGCCACGCTTGCGGCGACCTGTTGCGCCAATGTGGTGATTGACTCCTGCGCGGCGCGCGGCGCGTTGGACTCATGTCCGTAGTAGAGCGGCTCGTCCATATCGAGGTAGTCGATCCGGCCGCCGAGGCTCTGGATTTTCAAGGCGGCAGAGGTCAGTTCGCGCTGATCGATGTAGCCTTCGGTCGCGATGCCGACGCCGTTCGGCTGGTAGGGGACCATGCCGGTGGACATGGAAAGTTGTAGGCCGTGGCTGTTGATGTAGCTGATGACCTGTTGCAGCTCGGCGGCGCTCGATCGCAGAACGAAGGTGATCGATATCATGACTACGGACGGCTCGCCGCCGATTGTAGGCCACGGCGATGTCACGCTTGGCGTGAACAGGGAATCAAATTGTTGCGTCGCCGGATTGTCGATGACGGAGCCGACGATCGGCGCCGGGGCGGCGAACCAGAATGTCGGGTTGATGATTGATGCCATAGCGACCTCCTCAAGCTTTCGGTAATCCCCCCGTCTCGCAACGAGATCGGGGTTACCGTGTGAGGAGAAGCTACTTTAATGAGATTAGCGTATAGTTAATGAGACGGATCTCAATCTTACATAATGAGGTCAGCCGCTGAGTGGGATGCGGTCTGCCAGTATGAAAGGAGATTCGGAGTCGGCCTGGGTGAACAGGCAAATATCCTCGACCCGACGAGTCCGGGCGAGGGCCGGTTCCACGTGCGCCTCTGCAGCGGGGCGAAAAATCGCGTATTCTGCTTCGTTGAGGCGCCGGGTCAGGGTTATGTGGAAGAACCAGGTCGCGAACACGTAGGGGTAACCCCATCGGACCAGCATCGCCTCCTGCGCTGAGGTCAGTCCGCCACGGCGCCGGCGGGCCAACTCGGCGTCGTCGGCTGGTGCCCGGAACGCATCGACGCTGGCAACGCAGGCGTCGGACAACGTTTGCAATGGCACGCTTGGCGTGGTCTCGCACAAGGCGAGAAAGCCATGCAGGTTGGTTACCGCGAGCGGCGACAGGTCGAACGGTGCGATGCCAGCCGCCACGCCATCCACGGCGCATAAAACATCGTCCCAACTGGTTCCTTTGCGTAGGCGCATCGGTGGTTTCAATGTGGCGTGGAGGCCGTAGCCGCGCGGATCGGCGGTGGCCTCGGCGATGCCGGGGATCTCAGGTTGCACCACCGGCGCGTTGGTGTCGGGATCGCGGCCGAGCCAACTGGCGCCGAGGGTCCATAACGGATCATGGCGCGCGGGGGCGTAGAATAGCGCGACCCGTTGCGGCGAGATCACGCCACGCGCTTTCCGGCGCGCCAGACCTCGCGCACCACGGGCAGGCCTTGATGTACGCATACGCGCACGAGGTCGGCGCGTAGCCCGGTCTCGATCCGGCCACGGTCATGCAGGCCGGCCATGCGGGCGGGGCGATCGGTCACGAGCGCGATGGCATCGGGCAGGGTGATGCCGGTGATGTCCACGCACATGAACGCGGCCTCTACCAGGCTCGCGGGGACGTAATCCGACGCAAAGGCGTCCACCGCGTCGGCGCGCACGAGATCGGCGGCCGAGATGTTGCCGGAATGCGAGCCGCCGCGCACGATGTTGGGGGCACCTGCGATTACCTCCATACCGCCCGCACGGGCGGCGAGGGCTGCTGCCATCGTGACCGGGAACTCGCTGATCCGAATACCGTCGGCGATGTTCTCGGCGATTTCCTCCACCGTGCGGTCGTCGTGGCTGGCGAGGACGATGGGAAGTCCCGCGAGCCGGGCCAGGAGGGCGCGGCGGTTGGGGTCGCGCAGGCGGGCGCGCTGTTCGGTTTGTTCGAGGATGCGACGCTCGATGATGTCGTCGGCGACGTTCTCGCGGCGGCGCAGCGCCCGGTAGCTGTCGAGGTTGGCGTACTGGCCGACGCCGGGGCTGTGGTCCATCAGGCTGACCACGCGGACCAGCCTGTGGTCGGCAACGGCATCCAGCAGTTCGATCACATCATCGGCCGGCATCTCGCAGCGGAGATGCAGGAAATGCTCGCTTTTCAGCAAATCGGTGTCAGCTAGTGCGTCGAGGTCGACGACGCCGTCGTGGAAGGTCTTCAGGCGGCCTTTCTCGAAGCCGAGATCACCGATGCACAGCGCGTCGAACACTGTAGTGACACCAGCCACTGCACATTGCGCGTCATGCGCCAGCATCGCCGAGCGCGATGGCCAGCGCGCGTTCGTGCGCGGCTGGACCTGGCGCTCGAGGTTGTCGGTGTGCAGATCGATGACGCCGGGAAACAAGAAATCGCCGCCGAGGTCGATCGCGCCCAGCGCGGCGGAGATGGCGTCGGTGACATCGATGATTTCGGTGCCATTGAGAACGATCGTTCCGTGTTGCACGCGGTCGCGCAACACCAGGGTGGCGTTGGTGAGGATGGTCTCGGTCATATTACGTCCTGGATTGGCACGACATGATACAGCCGGTCCGCCACCGCGTCACGCACCACCGTGTCGTGAAAGATGCCGACGATGGCAGTGCCGGCCGCCTTGGCCTGGGCAATCATGGCGATGACGATGTCGCGGTTTGCGTTGTCGAGGCTGGCGGTGGGTTCGTCCAGCAGCAGGATCGGATGGGCGCCGATGAAGCCGCGCGCGAGGTTCACGCGCTGCTGCTCGCCGCCGGAGAAGGTGGCGGGCGGAAGGGCGTGCAGGCGTGCCGGAATGTTCAGGCGGGACAGCAGTGCTGCTGCCCGGTTGCGGGCTTCCTCGGGGGGCGTGTCTCGCGCTGCTTCGGCGACGACGTCGATCGTGGCGACACGGGGGACGACGCGGAGGAACTGACTGACATAGCCAATGGTGCGGGCGCGAATATCCACGATGGCGCGAGGCGGGGCGGTCGCAAGGTCAACGGTTTCGTTGTCGTGGCGCACGTGGATATAGCCGCTGTCAGCGCCGTAATTGCCATAGAGGCTGCGGAGCAAGGTGGATTTGCCGGCGCCGGATTGGCCAACGAGTGCCACGCACTCGCCGGCGGCAACACTGAGGTTGATGTTGCTGAGGACTGGTATTTTCAGGCCGTGTTGGAGGTGGAGAACGAACGTTTTGTTCAGCCCGCTTACGGTCAACATCGATATCTCATTACTCACCCCGCCGCTCGACGGAGGTGCCGGGGGAAGGGCGGAACTCTGCGTCATCATGCGCTCAGCACCGAGCTCACCAGCAGTTGCGTGTATTCGTGCTTTGGATCGTCCAGCACCCGGTCCGTCAGCCCGCTTTCGACCACGCGGCCGCGCTGCATGACCATGATGCGGTGGGCGAGCAGGCGGGCCACGGCGAGGTCATGCGTGACCAGAACGGCGGCGATGCCGAGGCGGCGGACGAGGGTGCGGATGAGGTCGAGCAGACGAGCCTGAACCGAGACGTCCAAGCCGCCAGTGGGTTCGTCCATGAAAACGAGGCGAGGGTGTGTCACCAACGTGCGGGCGATCTGCAGGCGCTGCAGCATGCCACCGCTGAAGGTGCGCGGGAAATCGTCTACCCGTCCGGCGTCGATCTCGACCTGCCGCAGCCAGGAGATCGCCTCGGCGCGGATGTCGCCGTAATGGCGTGAGCCGCGCGCCATTAGACGCTCGCCCACGTTGCCGCCGGCGGTGACGGCCATGCGGAGGTTTTCGCGCGGGTTCTGATGCACGAACCCCCAGTCGGATCGGTGCAGCGTGCGCAGCGCCGGGGCGGGCATTGCATGGACATCGTGCAGCGCGCCGATGGGATCGCGATACCAGACCGCGCCCGCGTCAGGCGCCATGCGGCCAGCGAGCACGTTCAGCAGGGTGGATTTGCCGGAGCCGGATTCGCCGACCACGGCCAGGACCTCGCCGGGCCAGAGGTCAGCGTCCACGTCGACCAGCGCCGGGATGGCGCCGAAATGAAGTGTCAGACCGCGCGCGGAGAGCAGGGTTTCATCGGCCATCGCGGCGTTCCTCGCAGTGATCGGTGTCGGAGCAGACGAACATCCGGCCGCCTTTGTCGTCGGTGACGACTTCGTCGAGGTAGCTGTCGTCGGCGCCGCATAGATTGCATGTGTGCGGCGCGCGAGAGGCGCGGAAAGGGTGATCATCGAAGTCCAGACTGCGGACTTCGGTATAGGGCGGCACCGCGTAAATGCGCTTCTCGCGGCCGGCGCCGAACAACTGCAATGCGGCCATGCGGTCCATCTTGGGGTTATCGAAAGCGGGAATGGGGCTGGGCGCCATGAGGTAGCGGCCGCCGACCATCACAGGATAATCGTAGCTGATGGAGACATGGCCGTAGCGAGTGATGTCCTCGTACAGCTTCACGTGCATCAGGCCGTAATCGGCCAAGCCGTGCATCCGGCTGGTTTCCGTGCGGCTCGATTCGAGGCCCGAAAGGGGTTCCGGCTGGGGCACCTGGTAGACAATGATCTGGTCGGCGCGGAGCGGGGTTTCGGGGATGCGGTGACGGGTCTGGATGATGGTCGCCTCCGCCGTGCGCGTGGTGGTGGCGATACCTGCGGTGCGGGCGAAGAAGCGGCGGATGGAAACCGCGTTGGTGGTGTCGTCCGCGCCCTGGTCGATCACTTTCAGCACGTCGTCAGTACCCAGCAAGGCGGCGGTGACCTGGATGCCGCCGGTGCCCCAGCCGTAGGGAAGCGGCATTTCGCGGCTGCCGAACGGAACCTGGTGCCCGGGAACGGCAACGGCCTTGAGGATCGAGCGGCGGATCATCCGCTTGGTCTGCTCATCGAGGTAAGCGAAGTTGTAGCCGTCCGCTTGGGATATCATTGGCGCGGTCATTCCACAGGCTCCTTCGCTGCGTCGGCGCGCATCCGGCGGACGGTTTCCAGTTCGCTCTGGAAGTCCACGTAATGCGGCAGCTTGAGATGTTCGACGAAGCCGGTCGCTTCGATGTTGTCTGAATGATACAGCACGAATTCGATGTTTTGCGCTGGCGCATCGACGTCCTCGCCAAGCTCCTCG
>JANXXW010000065.1 GCA_025350425.1 Rhodospirillales bacterium | reverse complement strand
CCGCACATCGCCGCCGGCACCCGGCACGATCCACCGGTGTCGGTGCCAAGCCCCGCGAACGCCATGCCGTCGGCGACGGCGACGGCGGTGCCCGACGAACTGCCGCCCGGAATGCGCCCGGTCGCGCGGTCCCAGGGGCTGCTGGGCGTGCCGCGATGCGGGTTGATGCCAAGGCCAGAGAAGGCGAACTCGGTCATGTTGGTCCGCCCCATCGGGATGAACCCGGCGGCCAGCAGGCGCGCGACCACGGGCGCGTTGGCCAGTGCCGCCGGCGCGTCGTCCAGAACGCGGGAGCCGGCCCGGGTGGTCTCGCCCGCGATGTCCACGAGGTCCTTCAGGCCGATCGGGATACCCGCGTAAATGCCCGGCGAACGTCCCGCGCGCCGCAGCAGGTCTATGGCATCGGCCATGGCGCGGGCCTGCGACGAATGCACCACGATGAAGGCGCGCGCGCCCTCGCCGGACGGGTCGGCGATCCGTTCGAGGCAATCCTCCACCAATCCACGCGCCGAGACGTGGTAGGCCGCGAGCTTCATGGCGAGGGTGTCGAGGGTTTGCATGGACAGAGGCTGCCCGATTGACGTTTGCCGCGCTACCCGTCTTTGATCGGGCGAAACAGGGAGATACCGCCATGGCCGAAGCGCCCCAGAAACCCGTTCTGCTCACCGGCGCATCGGGAGCGCTTGGCCGCGTGCTCGCGCGCAACCTCGCCGCCCAGGGCTGGACCTTGCGGCTGACCGATATCGCGCCGTTCCCCGACGATGTGCCGCCCGGTTGCACCTTCACCCCCGCCGATCTCGACAACGGCGTGGACATCCTGCGCCTTGCCGAAGGCTGCGGCATGATCCTGCATTTCGGTGGCATATCGGTGGAGCGTCCGTTCGAGGAGATCGTCGGCCCAAACCTCCGTGGCCTATTTCACATCTACGAAGCCGCCCGCCGCGAAGGGGCAAGGGTCCTGTTCGCCTCATCGAACCACAGCATCGGCTTCCATGAGCGCGAGGTGCCGCTTGATGATTCCTGCCAGTTTATGCCGGACGGCTATTATGGCCTGTCAAAGGCCTATGGCGAACTGATGGGCCGGATGTATTGGTATAAGCACGGTGTCGAAAGCGTGCTGGTCCGCATCGGCTCCAGCTTCCCAGAGGTGAAGGACGCGCGGATGCTGTCCACTTGGCTGTCCTACGACGATCTCACCTCGCTTTGCGTTCGCGCGACGCTTGCCGGGAAAACCGGCTGTTCCGTGATCTGGGGCGCGTCGGATAACGCCCGAACCTACTGGCGCCACGATGCTCGTGAGAGCATCGGCTGGGCACCGAAGGATAGCGCCGATCCGTTCGCCCCGCAGTTTGCGGGAGTTGTGTCGGACAGCCCGATTCAGGAGCGCTACCAGGGAGGCGCCTACACGATCATGGGCTACTCCCGGAAAACTCCGCCTCCAGGCCCGCTTTTCTAACAGGTCACAAAGCGCGGACGCGCAACCCAAAGCCATATTGCATAACAACTGACAGGGCTTATTATCACGTATGTGAGTGATGATAAGCCTGACTTCTTTTTCGTGCTGCACGACTTGGCGCGTCAAATGCGCGCGCTGGCAAACCGGCGCGCGGGACTGCACGGCATGACCCGGGCGCAGTGGGTCATGCTGATCTGGCTGGAACGCCAGCCGGGACTGTCCCAGAAAGAACTCTCGGAACTGATCGAGGTTGAGCCGATTACGGTCGCTCGGATCGTCGATCGGCTGGAAGCGAACGGCATGGTCGAGCGCCGGGCCGATCCTGCGGATCGTCGTATCTGGCGGCTACATCTCTGCCCGCCTTCGTGGTCGATCTTGAGTGAGATGCGTCATGAACGCGCAGACATGTACGAGATCGCGACTGCCGGCCTCGATGAGGACGAAATCCAGGCGGTAACCGCGGCACTATGCCGCATCAAGTCGAATGTAGTGGCCGAATTGCGGGCGAGACCCGTCGAGAAGGAAATCGCCTGATGTCTCAGACCGCCATCGCGTCGCATCCCCTCCTGAAAGATACGCCTATCGTTCGCACCCGCGCGCGACGGAATATCCTGCGGCCGTTGCTGATGCTGGGCGGTATCGCCGTCGTTCTTGTCGGATCCGGCTACTATTGGCTGACGAGCGGCCGGATAGTGTCGATCGATGATTCCTACGTGCGCGCCGCGAAGGTGTCGGTAGCGACCGACGTATCCGGCATCGTAGGCAACGTGGCCGTCCACGAGGGGCAGAAGGTCGCGCAGGGTGATGTGCTGTTCAGCCTCGACTCGCGGCAGTTCCAGATCGCCTTGGCCGGCGCGCGCGCCAACCTGGCCCAGTCCGTGCTGTTGGTTGACGCGGCCAAGCGCGACTACCAGCGCATGTTGCGCGACACCGATGCCAAGCAGGCCATGGTGGAATCCGATCAGGCCAGCTTCAACCGCTATGCCAACCTGGTGAAAGGTGGCGGGGTTACCCGGGCGGAATACGACGATGCACGCTTCAAACTGGCTGGCGATACGCAGTTGGTGGAGAGCCTCAAGGTGCAGGCTCAGGTTCAGCTTGCGCGTCTCGCCGGTGACGCCAATATCGATCCAGCCAAGACGCCGAGTGTGATGGAAGCGGAGGCCCGGGTGGAGGAAGCCCAGCGCCAACTGGATCATACCGTCGTCCATGCACCGTTCGCGGGCATCGTTACCCAGGTCGAATCGATCCAGCCCGGCACCTACCTTGCTGCCGCCACGCCGGCTTTCGGGCTGGTCTCGACCGAGAATGTCTGGGTCGAGGGAAACCCCAAAGAGACCGAACTCACCTATGTGAAGGTGGGCGATCATGTCGATGTTGCCGTGGACACCTATCCCGGACGTGTCTGGTCGGGCGTGGTCGAGAGCATAGCACCGTCCAGCGGTTCGGAATTCTCTGTCCTGCCGGCACAGAATTCCTCAGGCAACTGGGTCAAGGTCGTGCAGCGCATCCCGGTTCGCGTGAAGTTGGAGCACCATGCCGGCGATCCCGACCTGCGCTCCGGCATGAGCGTCGAGGCCGACATCGACACCGGTCACGTGAGGCATATCAGCGACCTTATTCCGTGAGCGCTACGACTATATCCCCGCCCACGCAGGCGGGCGTGGTTCCCAACCGGACCATCATCACGGTCTGCGCGATGGTCGCGACTCTGATGCAGGCACTGGACAGCACCATCGCCAACGTGGCGCTGCCGTATATGCAGGGAAGCCTGTCCGCGACCTCCGACCAGATCACCTGGGTGCTGACAAGCTACATCGCGGCCGCTGCCATCATGACCGCGCCGGTCGGTTGGTTGTCGGCGCGGTTCGGCCGCAAGAACCTGTTCATGGTCTGCCTGGTCGGCTTCACCGTCGCCTCGATGCTATGCGGCGCCGCGCAGTCATTGACCCAGATGGTTGGGTTCCGCGTGCTCCAAGGCATCTTCGGCGCGGCACTGGTGCCGCTCAGCCAGTCCACCATGCTCGACATCTACCCGGCCGAACAACGCGGCACGGCCATGGCGATTTGGGGAATGGGCGTGATGGTCGGGCCGATCCTTGGTCCGACCTTGGGCGGCTACCTGACCGAGATGTACAACTGGCGCTGGGTGTTCTACGTCAACCTGCCGTTCGGCATCCTCGCACTGGTCGGCCTCGCCATCTTTCTGCCCAAGGCGGCGGTCAACAGCGAGCTTAAGTTCGATTGGATAGGCTTTGGCGTGCTCGCGCTCGGGGTCGGCGGGCTGCAGATGATGCTCGATCGCGGACAGGACAAGGATTGGTTCGGCTCCACCGAAGTCATCGTCGAGGCGGTGCTCGCGGGTCTCGGCATCTATCTTTTCGTGGTGCATCTCATCACCGCCAAGCGTCCATTCATCCCGCCCGCTATCTTTCGCGACAAGAATTTCTCCTTGTCCCTGGCGATGATGTTTGCTGTTGGAATGGTGCTGCTGGCCAGTTCGGCCCTGATGGCTCCATTCCTGCAAAACCTTGCCAACTATCCGGTCGAAGCCGCTGGTCTGACCTTGGCGCCGCGTGGCATCGGCACGATGGTGACCATGCTGATTGCCGGCAAGCTCGTCAGCCGGGTCGATCCGCGCAAGTTGATGGCGTTTGGCATCATGCTGATCTGCTGGTCGCTCTACGCGTCCACGCACTGGACCGAGAACGTCGCGGAGCGGACGATCATCATCAACATCATGGTGCAGGGGGCCGGGCTTGGCTTCGTGTTCATCCCGTTGCAGGTAGTGGCGTTCGCGACGCTCGACGCGAAGATGCGGACGGATGGCACGGCGCTGCTCAGCCTGTTCCGCAACATGGGCAGCGCGATCGGCGTATCGGTTACCTCAGCCATGCTCGCGCATAATATCCAGGTGGTCCACGCGCAACTGGCGGAAGTGGCGACGCCATTCAACCGTGTGTTGAGCGCTCACAACGCGATCGGCCAGATGTTCAACCCGATGACATCGGTGGGGGCGCAACGGCTCGATCTGCTGATCAACCAGCAGGCTGCAGTGATCGGCTACCTCGACGACTTCAAGCTGATGATGTTTACCACGCTGCCCGCGCTCCTGTTCCTGGTCCTTATGCGGCGGCCAGCGGCCCTGACGAAAGCCGACCCGGAACATTCGGTGATGGAATAAGCTACGTCTGGTTAATCGCCGCGTTCATCGCCCGCACGCCGGCCGCAGCACCCTCCGGATGATCCCACACCGCCGCCGCGACCGCCAGGAAATCGGCGCCCGCTGTCACCAGCGGCGCGCAGTTATCCGCCGTGATGCCGCCGATGGCGACGCAGGGCGGCTCCATCAACTCCGACCACCATGCAAGGATATCCGGTTCGGCCCATAGGTTCGCGTCCTTCGTGGTGGAGGGGAAGAACGCCCCGAACGCCACGTAATCCGCACCGGCCTCGCCGGCTTCCATCGCGAGGTCCCGGCTGCCGTGGCACGTCACGCCGAGCATGAGGTCGCCGAGCAGCTTGC
>JANXXW010000060.1 GCA_025350425.1 Rhodospirillales bacterium | reverse complement strand
GGCGCCGTAGACCGCGAGATAGATCTGGCGGAGGAAGCGCAACCATTCGGGCAGCAATACCAGCACGCCGGTGCCGATCAGGGCGCCGAACGGGGATTGCACGCCGCCGAGCAGCGCCATCGTCAGCATCACGATGGATTCCGCGAAGCTGAACTGGTCGGGGCTTATGTAGCGGAAGCCGCCGGCGAACAGGCCGCCGCCGAGGGCGCCCAGCACGGCGCTCAGCCCGAACGCCGCGACCTTGGTCCGCAGCACGTCGATGCCGCAGGTGCTGGCCGCGAGGTCGTTGTCGCGCACCGCCTGCATCGAGCGCCCGAGGCGCGTGGTGCGGAGCCGCCAGACCGCGACGGCGATGCAGACCATGACAACAAGGCAAAGGCCGAGGTAGTCGTTGCCGGCCTCGAAGCTGATGCCGAACAGCCGCGCGCGCGCGATGTTGCGGACACCGTCCGGGCCATGGGTGAAGCCGATCCAGTTGGTGAGCACCACGGTCAGGATCTGCTGGAAGCTGATGGTGACCATGGCGAGGTAATGGCCGGCAAGCTTCAGGCTGGCCGCGCCCAGCAACAGGCCCAGCACACCGGCCACGGCGATGCCCAGGGCCAGCGCCGCGAAGAAGTTCATGCCGTAATCGACGGTGCCGAGCGCCACGCCATAAGCACCGATGCCGAAGAATGCCGCCTGGGCGATGGAGATCTGGCCGCAATAGCCCAGCACCACAACCAGCCCGACCACCGCGATCCCATAGGTCGCGGCCTGCATAAAGATGTTGAGGATGTAGCCCTGGTCCGGCGCCACGCGCGACAGGATCACCGCCAACACGATTGCGGCAATAAGGCCGGGCACGCCGCGCCACGGGCGCGCGTAGGGCACCGAGGGAGCCGCCGCTGCGATGGTGGCGCTCATGCCTTCTCCGCGATCCGCTCGCCGAACAGCCCTTGCGGACGGAGCAGCAGGAACGCGAGCAGCACGAGGAACGCGAAGGCATCTTTGTACGGGACCGAGATGTAGGCCGCGCCCAGGGTCTCCACCACGCCGAGCGCGAGCCCGCCCAGGATGGCGCCGGGGATGCTGCCGTAACCGCCGATGATGTTGGCGGCGAACGCTTTGAGGGCAACGATGCTGGCAAGGCCGGTCGAGACGAATAGGATAGGCGCGATCAGGATGCCGGCGATGCCGCCGATGGCCGAACTATAGGCGAAGGTGATGAGGATCATGGCGGCGACCGGGATGCCGAGCAGGCTTGCCATCTCCTTATCCTGGCTGGTCGCCTGGAGCTTCTTGCCCAACAGCGTCTTCTCGAAGATCAGATACTGCATCAGCACCAGCAGCGCGGCCACCACCATGATGGTGAGGTACTGGCTGTCCATGAACACCGGGCCGACCTGGATGCCGGGCGCGTCGAATACCCCGTCCACCTGCTCGGCGGCGGGGCCGTACAGCACCAGGACCATGTTCTCCAAGAAGATGGACGCGCCGATGGTGCTGATAATGACCGGCAGGCCGCCTCGGTTGCGCAACGGCCAGTAGGTGGCGCCGGCGAACACCACGCCGAAGGCGGCCATGATGACGATCGAAAGCAGGACCGCGACCCAGTACGGCAACGCCAGCAGGTTAAAGAAGATCACCAGCAGGTAGGCGCCCAGCATGGCGAACTCGCCCTGGCCGAAATTGACCACGCCGGCGGCACGGATCAGCAGCACGAAGCCCAGGGCGACCAGCGCGTAGATCGCGCCGATGCCGAGGCCGGTGAACAGCAGCTGGAGCAGAATACCCAAGTCGGGCGCCCGCTCAGGAGTCGAATTCGATGTGCTTGTCGTAGACAGCCTTGCCGTTCTCGTTCTTGACCACGTTGTAGCCGCGCAAGCCGTCGCCGTTCTGGTCGTAGTTGTAGGTGCCCTCGGTGCCGCTGTAGCCCTTGATGGCGAGGATCGCGTCGCGTACCTGGTTGGGTTCGGTCGTTTTGGCCGTGTTCATCGCTAAGGCCAAGATCTGCATCGCATCGTAGGTCCAGCCGCTGTCGGGGACGGCGCCGTTATAGATCTTGCCGTAGGCGGCGGTGAACGCCTTGCTCTGGTCGTTGGCATCGGGCGTGAAGTCGGCAATGCCATACGTGCCGAACAGGGCGTTCTTGGCCAGCCCCATCGTCACCGGCGACGCGATCGAGGGCGAGCCGACCCAGGGAATGCGGACGCCAAGCTGGCGCAGCTGGCGGGCGAACACGGCACAATCGGTCTCGAACGTGAAATAGCTGCTGACGATGTCAGCCTCGGATTGCTTGACTGCGAGCACGACGGGCGTGAAATCCGCCTGCTGGTTGGAGTAGCCCTGTATCAGTACGGGCTTGATACCAGCCTTTTCGAGCGTCTCGTTGAGCGCCTTGGACCCGCCGGTGCCGAACGCATCGGTCGAGGCGACGATGGCCCATTTCTTCTTTTCCAGCGTCTTCAACCCGTAATCGGCGATCACGCGGGCAGAGAAACTGTCGTTCGGGCGGCAGCGAAACAGCCATTTGTAACCGTTATGGGTCAGCGTGGGATCAGTACCACCGAACATAACGGGCTTGGCGACGCGGGCGGCGTCAGGCGCCATCGCGTTCACCTGCGTCGAGCGGATGGAACCAACAAAGGCCACGATATCGGGATTGGCGGCGAGGCGGCTGAACGCCAGCACTATGCCGGGATTGGTGGTGGCATCATCTTCCACGATCAGCTCGACCTTGCGGCCGAGTATGCCGCCATTCGCGTTCACCTGATCGGTGGACAGCCGGAGACTGTTGAGCTGGATGCGCCCGACCTCAGCGGCTGCCCCCGTGAGCGGTGAGCAGACACCGATCTTGATCGTGTCCTCCGCGTGGGCGCGACGGACGATCGCGAAGCTGGAGATGGCGGCGGCGGATGCGAGTGCGCTCCGGCGGGT
>JANXXW010000038.1 GCA_025350425.1 Rhodospirillales bacterium | reverse complement strand
GGGCGATCTACCGCGCGGGAGAACCAGGCACCATCGTGGACGACCAACCGCTCGCAACTCAACTCGAGGACACCAGGCGGAACGCATGGCTATGCGGACCGGGCCTTGGCGCCGATGCCGCTCGCGCGGCGCTCCCCGTGTTACTGGCGAGCGGGCGCTGCGTCGTAGTGGACGCGGACGGACTGACCGTCTGTGCGGGCACGCCTGAGCGTCTGCGCGGCGCCGCCGTCCTGACCCCCCATGCCGGGGAGTTCACCCGCGTGTTCGGGGCACCCGGCGTCGATCGCGTTGCCGCAGTGCGCGCAGCCGCCGCCATCACAGGCGCCGTGGTGCTGTTGAAAGGCGCCGACACCATCATCGCCGCGCCGGACGGGCGGGTTGCGATCAACGACAACGCGCCGCCCTGGCTGGCCACCGCAGGCTCTGGCGACGTACTGGCCGGCATCGTCACGGGGCTGCTGGCGCAAGATATGGCACCGTGGGAGGCCTCCTGCGCTGGCGTATGGGTGCACGGCCGTGCCGGGCAGCTCGCCGGACGCGGGCTTATTGCAGAAGACCTGCTTGGCTTTCTCGCGCGCGCACTTCGTTAAGGCTATAATACTGTTACGCACGCAGGAGCCCGCATGAGCGACGTCATTGCCACGGCCATCATCCCCGCCATCCCCGGTTCGACAGCGTCCAGCCCCAACCTGTTCGACCGTGCCATCCGCCGTATCACTACCGCCTGGCGTGATATGGCCGCTGGAGTGTCCCGCGAGGAGGGCGACAGCATCGAGGCGCAGATGCGCGCCTGCCTGGCTGGCCGGGGCGGCGAGGTCAGCGCCCGCAATCGCGCGGCCAAGCTGGCGCAAACCTACCTCACGCTCGACCAGGTTGGGCGCACCTTGTTCCTTCGCACCCTCGCCGGGTTCGACAGCGATCCAGCAGCCGTGGCGGTAGCCTACGAGGCGGTCCATGCTGCCCCCGACGCCGATAGCCGGGCCGTGGCAAAGGCGGAACTGCGCCGCGTGCTGGAGCCGCCTCGGCTACGGCTGTTGACCCAGTTCACGGCCATCCCGGACGGGGTAAAATTTCTCGTCGACCTCAACGCCTTTCTGTTAGGGGCCAAGCGCGGCGGTAAGCCAGACCCCATGCTGGCCGCCTTGGGCAGCGATCTCCGCAACCTTCTCGCAAGCTGGTTCGACGTGGGCTTCCTTGAACTTCGCCGCATCGACTGGTCGAGCCCGGCCGCCCTGCTGGAGAAGCTGGTGGGCTATGAGGCGGTCCACGAGATCCGGTCGTGGCGTGACCTCAAGAACCGGTTGGACAGCGACCGCCGCTGCTACGCGTTCTTCCATCCACGGATGCCCGACGAACCGCTCATCTTCGTCGAAGTGGCGCTGGTCAACGGCCTGTCCGCCAGCGTGCAAAAGCTGCTGGATCAGAAGGCGCCGGTGCTCGATCCCAAGCACACCGACACCGCCATCTTCTATTCCATCAGCAACTGCCAGCGCGGCCTCACCGGCATCAGCTTCGGCAATTTTCTCATCAAGCGCGTGGTCGATGTGTTGAGTGCAGAGTTTCGCAACATCAAGACTTTCGCGACGCTCTCTCCCATCCCGGGTTTTCGCCACTGGCTCGACGCGCGATTGAAGGAGGAGGATGGCAACCTGCTGTCCGAGGAGGAAGGCAGCGCATTGCGGACCGCCGCCCCAGCCGAGTCGCCGGCCGTCGCCAATGGGCGCGATGCGCTGGTCGTGATCCTTGCGCGCCGCAACTGGTCACGCGATCCGGCGATGCTCCGCGCCGTCGAGCCCGTGCTTGTCCGCCTGTCCGCCCGTTATCTTCTGGCCGAAACCCGAGGCAAGCGCGCGCTGGACTCGGTTGCGCATTTCCATCTGTCTAACGGCGCTCGTGTCGAACGGATAAATATGTTGGCCGACACGTCCGAGAAGGGCTTCAAAGAGAGTGCCAGCCTGATGGTGAACTACCTATACGATCCTCTGAAGATCGAGGCCTATCACGAGGAATATGTGGGAGAAGGCAAGCGTAACGCCTCCACCACGGTACGGAAACTGTCACGGGGCTGGAATTGAAATGACCGATCTCACGATTACCGCCGGCCCATTCACGTTCAAAGCCCGCTTCGAGGATGAGCTCGCCCCGAAAACCTGCGCGAGGTTTCGCGCACTCCTACCCTATCGGGAGCAGGTCATTCATGTGCGGTGGAGCGGAGAGGCCTGTTGGATCCCCTTGGGGGACCTCGATCTTCAACTCGGCTATGAAAACCACACCTCGTTCCCCGCGCCCGGACAGATAATCCTCTACCCCGGCGGGATAAGTGAGACCGAGATACTGTTGGCGTATGGCGGAGTGCGATTTGCCAGCAAGGTCGGACAACTCGCTGGCAACCATTTCCTAACCATTACCGCAGGTCTCGAAAATCTTGTGGCGCTCGGCAAGATGACCCTGCGGCACGGTGCCCAGGACATCGTTTTCGCTGTCGGGTAGAAGCGGGAGAAGTAAGGCACTCTCCTGCGTGAGCGTGTCTTACTGCGCCATCTTGGCCAACTGGGTAGCAACCTCGAACGTTTCTTAGGGTGCATAATCCGGGCGAAGGTGCGAACCCAGGCCTCAATGTTTCTGGCACTCGAGAACAAACGAAAGCTCGCTGCTCTGGGTTGGCAATGTCTTGTCTATCAGGACGGCTCGGAGCAAGTTGGTCGATCTGGAACGTCGACAGGACATACTAATCGGACAGATCGCGTCCACCGCCGTGCCATCCGACCAAATCAAACCTGATCTTGCAGAGTTATATCGAACGAAGATCGGACGCCTGAGCAACGCATAGGATCTCGAGGGAGCTCACGACCTCATCCGGGGACTGGTCGACCGCGTGACGATTACAGCGGCGGCGGCGAAGGTACCGATTGAGCTGGAGGGAGACCTCGTCGTGTGTATTGCGCCAGGCGGTACGTGATGTGCACTGTAATGCGTCGTTTCGGCTTTAATCATTCAGACCGCAGAGACTTCTTCATGACCGACCAGACCAGAGGGCTCCCCCGACGTGCAGTGACCGTGACGCTGCTCGCCACGCCATTCATCCTGCGCAGCGTCCGCGCCCAGGCCGCGTCCCTGATCGACCGACCAGCCCCGCTGCCCATGCTGGTGAAGCTCACGGTGGGGGCGGCGAAGGTGGCACATCTTTCGCCAGTCGCCATGATCGCGGACGATCTCAAGGCGCTCGGCGTCGAGATCGAAGTGGTCAACTTCGTCCGCTACGCCGATGCGCGCACAGCACTTGCGGCAGGTTCGCTCGATATCGCCTCGGTTGGGCCGGCAGACGTGCCGATTGCCATGAGCCAAGGGATCACGAACTTGGTGGCGCTGATGGGCGTAGGCAGCCAGCCGAAATACCCCGTGGTGCGCAAGGGCGTCACGCTCGACCAATGGTCGGACTTGGAGGGTAAGAAGGTCGCCGTCGCCTCCGCCTCCGCCGTGTGGTTCCAGTTCGTCGCCTCGCTGCAGGAACACGGGGTCGCCTACAACAAGCTGCAGGCCGTCAACATCCAAGGCGCCGGCTCCAATTTCGACGATGCGCTGAAGCGCGGCGAGGTGGACGCGCTGATTACGTGGGAGCCATTCGAATCTTTGCCGCTGGCCGAGGGCTACGGCAGTTGGGCCACCGGTCTGGACTACTCGAAGTCCAAGGCAGTGGGCGCGGAACTGGGCATGTTCGCCGCAACGCAGGCCGCAGTGACCGTCAAGCGCGAGGCAGTGCGGCGTTTTATCTGGGCCTATGTCAACGCACAGAACACACTGGCAGCCTCGCCGGACAAGTTCGCCGAGGCGATCGCTGCCTATACCGGCATCTCGCTAGACATCTCGCGGCGCATCTCGGTGAACACCAAGCTCGGAGCCGTCCTGTCGCTCGACCAGATGCAGCGCCAGGCCAAGGCGTTCAACGAGCTCGGCGTCATCACCCGCGATGTCTCGGCGGAGCTGCCAGCGCATTTCGCAGGCGATCTGGTGAACAGCGTGCTCAAGGCCTGAGCCGTGTCCGAGCTCACCGCGTCTGAGATTGCAGCAGTCTCCCCCCGCAGTGCAGTGCTGCGCCTACCCTCGGTGCGCCCTGCCCTGTTGCTGCTCCAGACGCTGGCGGTGCCGCTGGCCATCCTGCTGATATGGGAACTGAGCGGCCGCCTGGGCTGGATCGCCCGTGGCATCCTGCCCTCGCCGAGCGCAGTGGCGCAGGGATGGTGGCAATGGGCGTTCGGCCATGACGCGATGGGGCTGAACGCCTACAGTGGCACTTGGCTCGCCAATGTCGCGTTTTCGACCAAGCGCGTATCCCAGGGCTACGGACTCGCCATTTTAGTCGGCGTGCCGCTGGGTGTGCTGATCGGCTGGAGCCCGGTGGTGGCGCGGCTGGTAGACCCCACGGTGCAGGCACTGCGACCCGTGCCGATCACGGCGTGGCTGCCGTTTTCCATCGCCATCTTCGGGATTAGCGCCTTCGGGGCGATCTTCCTGATCGCACTCGGCGCGTTCTACCCCATCGTGGTCAACAGCGCGCACGGCGCACGCGACGTGAACCGCAACCTCGTGCGGGCTGCTTCGATGATGGGTGCAAGCCCGATACAGATGCTGCTACGCGTTGTGCTGCCCAGCGCCCTGCCGTCGATCTGTACGGGGCTGCGCATAGGCCTTGGCATTGCCTGGACGGCGGTGATCGTGGCCGAGATGATCGCGGTGAAATCCGGCCTCGGCTACGTGTTGTGGGATGCCTATTACATCGGCCGAATGGACGTGGTGATCGCCGACATGGTCTCGATCGGGCTGGTGGGCTTTCTATCCGATCAACTGATCCTGCTACTTGCCGCCCGACTGCTCCGCTGGAAGCAGCAGCGATGAGCGCAATCGCCTTGCGCCAGGTCGACAAGATCTACGAGGGTGGCGGCCGGCTGGTGACGGCGCTGGACCACATCGATCTGGATGTCGCGCAAGGCACATTCGCAGCCATCCTCGGCCCCAGCGGCTGCGGTAAATCTACGCTGCTCAATCTTGTGGCAGGGTTCGAGGCGCCCAGCGCCGGCGCCGTCACGGTGTTCGGCCAAACCGTGCGCAAGCCCGGCCCCCAGCGCGCCGTGGTGTTCCAGGAAGCCGCGTTGTTCCCCTGGCTGTCGGTCTGGGACAATCTGGTCTTCCCCGCTACGATCGCCGGCACGCCGAAGGCAGAGTACGAGGACCTCGCCCGCGAACTGATCATAACCGTGGGTCTTGCCGGTTTCGAAAAACATTGGCCCGACCAGCTCTCCGGCGGCATGCGCCAGCGTGTCGGCCTTGCCCGCGCTTTACTGATGCGCCCGCAGGTGCTGCTGATGGACGAGCCGTTCGGCGCACTCGATGCACAGACGCGTCTTCAGATGCAGGAACTGCTGCTCTCGGTCTGGGAGCGCTACCGGAAAACCATCGTCTTCATCACGCACGACATCGACGAAGCGGTGCTGCTCGCCGACACCGTGCACGTGATGTCGGCAAGGCCCGGCCGTATGCAGGCACGCATCGACATCGACCTGCCACGCCCCCGAAGCATCGATCTGCTGATGCAGGACCGCTTCAACGCGCTGCGACGCGAGATCTTCAGCCTCATCCGGGGCGCCCACTGAGACGAACAGGAACCACCTATGCCTTACGTGACCACCGATGACGGCGTGAAGCTATACTACGAAGAAGCCGGAACCGGCACGCCCATCGTCTTCGTCCACGAATTCGCCGGCGACCATCGCGCGTGGGAGCCGCAGATGCGGGCGTTGTCACGGATGTATCGTTGCATCGCCTACAGCGCCCGCGGCTTCCCGCCGTCGGACGTGCCAGAAGATGGCGCGGCTTACAGCCAGGACCGAGCCCGTGACGATATCCGCAGCGTGCTGGACGGGCTGGGGATCGCGAAGGCGCATATCGTCGGCCTCTCGATGGGCGGCTTCGCCACCCTGCATTTCGGCTTCACCTACGCAGACCGCGCCCTGTCGCTGACGATCGGCGGCTGCGGCTATGGCGCCGAGGCGAAGGAGCGCACGAAGTTTGCCGCCGAGACCGAGGCTACGGCACAGCGCTTCGACGATCTCGGCATGAAGGAAGCAGCTCCAGGTTATGCACTGGGACCGACGCGGGTTCAGTTCCAAAATCGCGATCCACGTGGCTGGAAGGAATTTGCGGACCAGCTCGCCGAACATTCCGCCCGTGGTGCGGCCCTGACGATGCGCGGCGTGCAGGCGAAGAGGCCCTCGCTGTTCGACCTGACCGACAGGATGCAGACCATTTCGGTGCCAACTTTGATCATGACCGGCGACGAGGACTGGCCCTGCCTGGAGCCGGCGCTGCTGATGAAGCGCATGATCCCGACAGCAGGGTTGGTGATAATGCCCAATTCCGGCCACACCATCAATCTCGAGGACCCCGCCACCTTCAACCGTCACCTGCAAGACTTCCTGCACAACGTAGACACTGGCACCTGGCCGATCCGCGACCCACGCGCCACGACCGGATCAATTTTAGGGCGCTGAAGGTGGCACTAGCTGGCTTGCCACTCTGGACCTGGCTCGCACGCGACCCGGCCGCAAAGGCTGGCCTGGCGGGCGTCAACGCTGCCGTGGTCGGCGAACTGGGGTCGCGCTCTACGATCCGATCTGGACCAGCGCCATGCAGGGTGGCAGGGACGTGGCGATCGCGCTTGTGGGCTTCCTATTGTTGGAACGCTGGCGCAACCCGCCGCTCGCCATGGTCGGATTCTGCGTGATCGCGGCGCTCGCCTCGGCCTTCGTTCAGTGATCTGCGTCTTCGTGTGATGGGTCACCTGAGGTTACCTCGTTCTCGTGGACAGTTTGCAGGCCTGCGAGCTCCAGCTCGATCAGCGCAGCCTGCTTCGTAGGTCATTGGCGACTCGCAGCCCAGGCCCGAGTACAGGCGCGAAGGGCTGGACCGGCCCTTGTTGTAACTGAAGTAGGCCATACAGGCTTCGGCCTGCGACGCGAACCGACGACGGCTCAGTAGTTCGGCTTCCAGCGCCGTAAAGAAGCTCTCGGCCATCGCGTTGTCATACGCGTCGCAGACCGAGCCCATTGAGGGCCGGACGCCACTTTCGGACCGCTATCGCAACCGCCTAAATCAAGGTGTTGCGAAAACCAATTGAATCCACTGTTTGACCATCTGGCGCCGGGACTCAGATGGATAGGGAACATGGGATTCTGGCATATCGACACCTTTCGAGAAAGCATCCGGGGTGCTCACCAATCCGGGTCAATCCCAACCGGCGTCATGCACCGAGAACACGCTATGCACGGTAGATGCAAGCGCGACACGGACGGTGGCTGGGCGGACCGCATTCTTCACCCAACCGATATTAGTGGCCGGGCGAGCTTTCCGCTAAAAGCAATCGTTGTATAATCAAAAGAACCTCGGCGGGGCCGTACGGTTTTCGGATAAACGCCTCCCGCTCGTCCAGACGTCCAGCCTTAAGCATCGCATCTGGCCGACCTGTCATGTAAACGACAGGAATGCCAGGATGGCGGGCGCGAAGGATCCCAGCGAGAGCGATACCATCGGTAGCGCCGGGCATCTGGATATCAGTGACGAGAACATCAAATTCATGCTCTCCTTCGATCATCTCGACCGCTTCGTCGCCGGTCTCGGCTTCGCTCACATCATAACCGGCATCAGTCAACGCCTCGGACAAGATCAGGCGAATGAGGAATTCATCTTCAACCAGCAGGATGCGCGCAGGGGGCAAATGATTCTCCAGCCATGTTTACCCGAACGACGTCTAGCTTACCTGCCTATAACTCTAAATTCTTACCAACGTTGCCTGTCGGACAGAGCGAACGGGCCGACGTTGCACAACAATCCGCGACGATCGCCAGAGCAGGCGATTGAATAACGGATTGCTTGCCACGTAATCCGTTCCGTGTGTCAAATCGCGATGAGGCGTCCAATTTGTACGAAGTTGCGCGGCGGTAAATCAAAGCGGTCAACCAAGTGGATGGAGTTCCGATAGAGGAATCCGAACAGCACCCGACGCCAACCCGCCATGAGCGGAGCGTCCCGGCTACGAACTATTTCATCACGGGCACTGAAATAGACCGCGTCGTCCAGATCGATCTTGCATCCATGCTCGTGAGCGGCCTGCATCGCTTCGCGCAGGCTCGGGACCTCCAGGAACCCGAACCGCACCTCGACGTTCCAAAAATCTTCGAAAATGGTCTCCACGCGCACGCGCTCCTCACCCACGATGCGAGGAACCTCCTCGAAGTTGACGGTCAGGCTCACGAGCTTCTCGGGCGCCGCTAGCAGTTGCGCCACATGTTGAACCATGAGCGCTGTAACCGGCTTTGTGTTGCGAGACAGGAACACGGCGGTTCCCTTTACGCGAGGAACCGGGTTGGTCTTGAGCCGGCTCAAGAACTGTTCAGGCGTCTGGGTCAAATCGCCCATGCGGGTACGTATTGCCTCGATCCCGCTGCGCCACGTACTCATGACGGTGAACAATGCGGCTCCGAACACCAGCGGCACCCAGCCGCCCTCGGCGATCTTGAGCAGGTTGGCGGAGAAGAAGGCCACATCGACGATCAGGAACCCGCCGGCCAGCGTGAGCGCTACAGCGCGCGGCCACTTCCAGATCTCGCGGGCAGCGGTGTACAGCAACAGCGTGGTCAACAGCATGGTGGTGGAAACTGCCGTCCCATAGGCGCCGGCGAGCTTGTCTGAACTACCGAAGGTGACCGCCAACAGGATGGTGAACACCATCATCGTCCAGTTCACGACCGGCACGTAGATCTGCCCGTATTCCTCGTCCGAGGTCTGGCGGATATGCAGCCCAGGAAACCAGCCAAGCTGCATAGCCTGGCGGGTGAGGGAAAACGAGCCGGTGATGATGGCCTGGCTGGCGATGATGGTAGCCAGGGTGGCGAGTATCACGAGTGGCACCACGGACCAGCCTGGCGCGGCCAGGAAGAACGGATTGCCATTCAGCTCGGCCCCAGGAGGCTGATCGAGCATGTAGCCGATCTGGCCGGCGTAGCTGAGTAGCAATGCCGGGAGCACCATGAAGAACCAGGCAGTGCGGATCGGGTTGCGCCCGATATGGCCCATGTCGGCATACAAGGCCTCGCCGCCGGTGATGGCGAGGAACACCCCGCCCAGCACCGCGAAGCTGCCCAGTCCATGCTGTGCGAGAAAGCCGATGCCATAGGCGGGATTAACGGCGACGATCACACCGGGGTGGCCGATCACACCGACCAAGCCGATCAAGGCTATGGTGACGAACCAGAGGAACATGATCGGGCCGAACACCCGCCCGATCTTGGCGGTGCCGAACACCTGGGCAGCGAACAGGCCAAGCAGCACGACGACAGCGGCGGGGAGCACGTAGGGCTTCAGCACGTCGGTCACGACGTTGACGCCCTCTAACGCCGAGAGCACCGAAATGGCGGGCGTGATGACCCCGTCGCCATAGATCAGCGCGGCGCCGAACAGGCCGCACGCCACCAGGAAGCCGCGTCCCTGGGTCCGGTTAAGGCCGATTAGCGCCATGAGGGCGAGGATGCCGCCTTCCCCGTGGTTGTCGGCGCGCATCACGAACACACAGTATTTGAGCGAAACGGTGATCAGCAGCGCCCAGAACAGCAGCGACAGGATGCCGAGCGCGTCGGCTGGCGTGACGTGCCCGCCAGCAGCGGCGACGATCGTTTGGGCGGTGTACAGGGGGCTGGTGCCGAGGTCGCCGTAAACGATGCCGAGGGCGGCAAGTGCCAGCCCTGGCGTAGTGCGGCGGTCAGCCGGGTTGCCGGTCGAGGGATGGCCCGCCAACGGATGGCCGATTGCTGGGATGCTGGTGGGAATACTCATGCCTCGATCTCCAGGACTTGACGGTCGTGGCCCGGCTCCACGCCTTCGGGTAGGTTATGCGTGAGCCATGCCCAGTCCATATCGGAACCCATGTGGGTCAGGACCGTCCGCCTTGGATGCAGCCGGACGACCCATTCGTGGATACGGTTCAACCAGGCGTGCGTGGGGTGCGGCGTCCGTTGGAAACAGCCCACCACCCAGGTGTCGATACCCTCGAGCGCAGCGAACGCGGCATCGTCCAGCGTCACGGCGTCGGTGGAGTAGCCGAACTGACCGATGCGCAACCCGAGCGTGCGGGAGAAGCCGTGTTCCTGATCGAAGGTGCGAACCCGCATTCCCACGATTTCTGTCGTATCCCCGGGCGTGATCTCGCATGGCAGCAGCACCGGACGGAAGAACCCCGGTGGTTTCCACGGGCGGAAGGCGTAGTTGAAACGGCTTTGTAATTCGGCGAGCGTCGCCTGGTTCGCGAACGCCTGCAGCGGCCGGTCGGCGATACGGTTCAGGATGCGGACGTCGTCGATCCCCGTAACATGGTCGGCATGGGAATGCGTGTAGAGCACGGCATCGATCCGGGGGACCGCGTTGTCCAGAAGCTGCGTTCGCATGTCGGGCGAGGTATCGACCAGCAGCGCGCGCCCGGCCTGTTCCACAACGATGCTGCTACGGGTCCGGCGGTTGCGCGGCTCAGCGGGATCGCAGGCGCCCCAGTCCCCGCGTCCGTCCGCGCCGCCGATAAGCGGCACCCCGGCCGAACCGCCGGTGCCGAGCAGCGTCACGCGCAAGGGCACTCAGGCCGCCTTGCGGAACAGGCGCCGGAAGTTCGCGGTGGTGAGATCGGCCAGGGCCGCCGGCTCCAGTCCACGCGCCTCGGCCAGTACGGCGGCCGTGCGGGCGACGTAGGCGGGTTCGTTGCGCTTGCCGCGATGGGGTGTGGGTGCGAGGTAGGGCGAGTCGGTCTCCACCAGAATACGGTTAGCAGGCATATCGCGGGCGATATCGCGTAGTTCAGCAGATTTCGGAAAGGTGAGAATACCGGAGAAGCTGACATAGCCGCCCAACCCGATAGCGGCCTCGGCCAGGGCGCGGGTCGAACTGAAGCAATGCAGCAGCAGGTCGTATGCCCCGTTGGCGTATTCCTCGCGCAGAATGGCAGCGATGTCGTCGTCGGCGTCGCGAGCGTGGATCGCGATAGGCAGGCCGGCGAGCCGGGCGGCGCGGATGTGGGCGCGAAAGCTGGCCTGCTGGATATCGCGAGGGGCCTTATCGTAGAAATAATCCAGGCCAGACTCACCGATCCCAACTACTTTCGGATGATCCGCGAGGGCCGCGATCTCGCTGGGTTCAGGCACTGGAAGTTCAGCGGCGCTGTGCGGGTGGACGCCCACGGTGCACCAGAGGTTAGGGTGGCCGGCAGCGAGGTCGCGGATGGCGACGGATTGGGCAAGGCGGGTGCCGATGGTCACCATCTCGCCCACACCCGCCATCGCAGCGCGGGCGAGGATGTCAGGCAGTTCCTCGGCCGAGAAGTAGTCCAGGTGACAATGCGAATCGATCAGCATCAGGCTGTTGCCTCGACATGCCGCGGGAACACGCCCTGCGGCGCCGGAAGCACCGTGCCGTCTGGCAGCGCCGTCGCGAGATCGGCCAGCAGGCGGCGATCGGGCGGCACGCCCAGTTGGTCGAGCATCGCGGCCATGCTGTCCGGCATCACCGGCTGCAACACCGTCGCCGCCACCCGCAGCACATCTGCAAGCACGCGCAGCACCGAGCCCATGCGGTCGATGTCGGTTTTGCGGAGCGCCCAGGGGGCCTGCTTGTCGATGTAGGAGTTGCCGGCGCGGATCACCTTCCACACCTCCTCGATGCCGTCCCCGATCGCCTGGCGATCAAGGCGGGCGCGCAGGGCGTCTGGCAAGGCCGCCGCCATCGCACGCAACGCCGCATCGTCCTCGGTGGTGGGGCCGACCGGCGGCAGCTTTCCATCGCAGTTCTTGGCCAAAAGGCTGAGCGAACGCTGGGCAAGATTGCCGAGATCGTTGGCCAACTCGGTGTTCATACGCCCGATCAGCGCGCGGCGGCTGTAGTTGCCGTCGTTGCCGAACGGCACCTCGCGCATGAGGTAGAACCGGACCGCGTCGAGGCCGAGTTCGTCCGCCAGGGCCATGGGGTCGATCACGTTGCCGACCGACTTGCTCATCTTCTCGCCCTCGATGGTGAGCCAGCCGTTGGCGAACACCCGTCGTGGCGGCGCGATGCCGGCGGACATCAGGAAGGCCGGCCAGAACACCATATGGAAGCGCGCGATCTCCTTGCCGACCAGATGGAGGTCGGCCGGCCAGAAGCGCCAGAGATCGGCGTCCTTGGCGGGATAGCCAAGTGCCGTGATGTAGTTGGTCAGCGCGTCGAACCACACATACATGACATGCGCGGGATCGCCCGGCACCGGGATGCCCCAGGTGAAGCTGGTGCGACTGATCGACAGGTCGGTGAGGCCGCCGCGCACGAAGCTCAACACCTCGTTGCGGGTGGACGATGGCGCGAGGAAATCGGGGTTGGCCTCGTAGAACGCCAGTAGCCGCTCCTGCCAAGCGGCCAGGCGGAAGAAGTAGCTCGGCTCGGTCACCCACTCCACCGGCGCGCCGGTCGGCGCCAACTTACCGCCCGGGCTGTCGACCAACTCGTCCGCGCCATAGAAGGCCTCGTCACGTATGGCATACCAGCCCTCGTAGCCGCCGAGGTAGATGTCCCCGGCCTCGGCCACGCGCTCCCACAAGGCTGAGCAAGTGACCTTGTGGCGCTCCTCCGTGGTGCGGATGAAGGCGTCGTTGCTGGAGCCCATGCGCGCCGTCATGGCCTGGAACTGGGCACTGATGCCGTCCACGAACAATTGTGGTGGCATACCAGCGTCGGCGGCAGCCTTCTCGACCTTCTGGCCGTGCTCGTCGGTGCCGGTTAGAAAAAACACGTCGTAGCCGTCCAGCCGCTTCCAGCGCGCCATTACGTCAGCGGCGATGGTGGTATAGGCATGGCCGACATGGGGCGCGCCGTTCACGTAGTAGATCGGCGTTGTGACATAGAAGGTTGGTTTCATGGCACTCTCAAGCTTTGGCGGCGAGCATCCCAAAACCGTTGATAAGCGCCTGGCGCTTGTCCAGGTGCAGTCCCTCGGTCTGCTGTCGCAGCGTGCCAAGGCCGTGCCACACGTCGATCCAGGCATCAAGCCCACGCGTGCCCAACATACGGGCCTGGGCATCGTTCATCTCGCCCCGCGCCGCATCGCGCACCGCGGCGGCCAGCGACGCGCGCAGCATGTCGAAGAAGGTCGAGAACGCCTCTTCGTCCCGCCCGAGCGCATCAGCCACCGTGTGCGCGAGGATGGGCGGCGGGTCGGGCAGTTTATCCAGCACATCCCGCACCAGTGCTGCCACGTTCGATCCGCCGCCGGCCGCGAAGGCGATAGCGCGGCCCGGCGATCCCTCCGCGAGGACCGCGATGCGCTCGCGTTCGGCGACGGCGCGCTCGGGCATCGCACGGGCCAGAAAGTTGGCCATTCCAGCGACGTCGAGCGGGCTCATCCGTAGCCGGCGTGTACGGCTGCGGATGGTGGGCAGCAGACGGCCAGCCGCGGCGCATACCAGCAGCAGCACGGCACGCGACGGCGGCTCCTCCAGCACCTTCAGGAGCGCATTGGCGGCGTTGCGGTTGAGGTTCTCCGCCCCGTCCACCACCACGACGCGCCAGCCCCCCTCGGCGGGGGTGCGGCGCAGGAACTCGGCCACCGCACGCACATCATCCACCACAATCTCACTACGCAACCGCTTGCGCTTCTCATCCCAGGCGCGCTCCACGGTTAGCAGGTCAGCGTGGGAGCCGGCCATCACGCGGCGGAACGTCGGGTGGTCCGAGTCCAGATGCAGCGTGCCGTCGTGCGGCAGGCCCGCCAGCAACCTGCGCGCGAAGCGGAACGCGAGCGTCGCCTTGCCGATACCTTCGGGTCCGGTGATGAGCCAGGCGTGATGCATCCGGCCAGAGCGTAAAGCCTCGACCAAGTGCGACTCAGGTTCGGCGTGCCCGATGAGATGCGGATTGGCGCGCGGTTCCGGCACTCCGCTCATGCCGGCAAATCCAGACGGGCGCGGATGACGGCCATTATTTTGGCGGCAATCTCCAGTTCGGCGGCCTCCCCGTCCAGCAGCACGCAACGCGCGGGATCGGAGGCGGCAATGGCGCGGAAGCCCTCCGCCACGCGGGCGAAGAACGTGGCGCCGAGACGCTCGTAGCGATCGGCGCTCCCTCCCCGGCGCGACAGGCGGGCGACCGAGGCCGCGACCGGCACGTCCAGAACAATGGTAAGGTCTGGCACGAGGCCGAGCATCGCCGTCAGCGCCGCGATCACCGCGCGGTCAGCACCCTGGCCGTAGCCCTGATAGACCATGGTGCTGTCGGCATAGCGGTCCGACACGACCCACTTCCCGGCCAACAGCGCGGGACGAATAAGGCGATCCACATGCTCGGCGCGCGCGGCGAAGTGCAGCATGGTTTCGGCCAGCGGCGACCAATCGACCCCGCCGACCAACAATAGCTCCCGAAGCGCCTCCGCCCCCGCCGTGCCACCCGGCTCGCGGGTGAACACGACCGGAATGCCGGCGGCTTCGAGCGAGGCCGCGAGATGGCGCGCCTGGGTCGACTTGCCCGCCCCCTCGCCGCCCTCGAATGTGATGAACCGGCCCGTCGGCGGCAAATCAGCTTCCGGTCACGTAGTGGGACAGCACCGCGACCGCTCGGCCAGGCAGCCCGAGGCGCGGCACGTCAGCGCCGGCCAGGAGCATCACATCCATCTCCGGCACACCGTCGCCGGCCACGCGCAGCTTGCCGAGTTCGGTGCCGCGTGAGACGGGCGCGCGGATCGGGCTTTCGTACTCCACCGTGATCTTGGCCTTGTTCTTCCACCCGCGCGGCAACGTCATCACCAAATCGCGGCCACCCACCAGGGGCACGGTCGGGCTGGTGCCAAGCCATACAGGCGCTTGTTCCACAGTGTCGCCGGCCGTGAACAGGCTGACGTTCTCGAACTCGCGGAACGCCCAGTCCAGCAACCGCTCGCCCTCCTCGCCACGCTGATGCATGGAGGTAAGGCCGTTCACCACCACGATCACCCGGCGGTTGTTCCGCAGACTGCTGGCAACCAGGCCATAGCCAGCTTCCTCGGTGTGGCCAGTCTTGAGGCCGTCCGCCACACCCTTCTGCACCAGCGTATTGCGGTTCTGCTGGTCGATATTGTTGTATTTGAACGATTTTTCCGCATCGTATTTATAGTATTCCGGAAAGTCCTGGATCAAGCGCCGCGCCACTGTCGCGATGTCGCGGGCGGACATGCGGTGGTCCGGATCCGGCCAGCCGGTGGTGTTGCGGAAATTGGTGTGCTCCAGGCCGAGCTCTTTCGCCTTCTGGTTCATGAGGTCGACGAACTGCTCCTCCGACCCGGCGATCCCCTCGGCCAGCACGACGCAGGCGTCATTGCCTGACTGGACGATCATGCCTCGGATCAGGTCCTCAACCTTCACGTTGCCGTTCAACGGCACGAACATCTTCGAGCCGCCCATGCGCCATGCCTTCTCGCTGACCGGAAACTCCTGCGTCAACTGCAGCCTGCCAGCCTTGAGGCGGCCGTAGACGATATACGCGGTCATCAGCTTGGTCATCGAGGACGGCGTCATCGCGACATCCGCCTCCTTCTCCAGCAGCGTGGCGCCGGTGCCGTAATCCACGACGATCGCTTGCCGTGCCGCAGTGTCGAGCGGCCCGATGGGTGTCTGCGCGGGGCTGCCGGTAGGCACCACCTCGCCAGGCTTGC
>JANXXW010000589.1 GCA_025350425.1 Rhodospirillales bacterium | reverse complement strand
GCCTATACGGCGCACGCGCCGTATCGTTCGCGATCGCCGTCACCTTCAGTTGGGCGCTCAACCGCGCCTGGACCTTTCGCGGCCGGGGCAGCCAATCGCTGTATCGCCAATGGGCGCTGTTTGTGGCCGCCAATTCCGGGGGGGCGGCGCTGAACATCGGCACCTACGTGATCCTGGTCGCGACCGTGCCGGTCTGCGCGGCCAACCCGATCATTCCGGTGGCAGCCGGGGCCATCGCCGGCATGTTCGTGAACTTCGTCTTCTCGCGCTTCGTCGTGTTCCACGCCCCGCGATCATGACTCCAGCGCGCGGCATCGCGATCGCCACCACCTTGGCCGGCATATGCACCTACCTCAACATGTATGCCACGCAGGCGATGCTGCCGTCGTTCGTCGCCGATTTTGGCACCTCGCTCCAGCGCACCACGCTCACCGTCACGCTGCCACTGCTCGCGGTGGCGCTACTCGCGCCCTTTGTGGGGGCCATCTCCGACCGGCTCGGCCGCAAGCGGCTAATCGTGGGCGCCGCCTTCGTCATGGTCGTTCCGACCCTGCTCTGTGCCACCGCCGGCAGCCTCGACGCGCTGCTGGTCTGGCGGTTCGCGCAAGGCATCATGCTGCCGTTCATCTTCGCCGTAACCGTCGCCTACATCGGCGACGAATGTGAAGGTGCCGAAATGATCCGTGTCACCGGTAGCTACGCCGCCGGCAGCATCTTCGGCGGGTTCACGGGCCGTTTCCTCAGCGGCATCGTGGCCGAGTTCGCGGGTTGGCGTATGTCGTTCGTGGCGCTGGCGGTCATCACCGTGCTGTGCGCCGCCGTGATCGCCGCCCTGCTGCCGCGCGAACGCAATTTCCGACCGGTCACCAGCGTCCAGGCTACGCTGGGTGCCTACGCGGAGCATCTCCGCAATCCCCGGCTGCTTGCCACGTGCGTGATCGGGTTCGGGATGCTGTTCTCCAACGTGGCGTTGTTCACCTATGTCAACTTTGTGCTGATCGAACCGCCCTTCAGCCTCACTCCGGCGCAGCTCGGTAGCGTGTTCGGGGTCTATCTGGTCGGCCTCGTGACCACCACCATCGCATCCCGCGTGGCGGTACGGATCGGCCGGCGTGCGACGCTCGCGGTTGGCCTGAGCCTGTCGTCGGTCGGGCTGGTGCTGACGCTGCTGCCGCTGTTGCCCGCCGTGATCGTGGGCCTCGCCTGCGTGACGGCGGGGCTGATGGCGGCACAGGCGATGTCGCTCAGCTACATCGGCGTCGCGGTCCGCCGCGCCCGCTCGGCCGCTGTCGGCATCTATGTCACTATCTTCTACATCGGTGGATCGCTGGGCGGCATCCTGCCCGGCCTGGTGTGGCACGCTCTCGGCTGGCCCGGCGTGGTCGCGGCGATCTACGTGGCGGTAGCCTTGATGTTCGTCGCCAGCCTGTTCTGGCGTGAGGCGCCCGCCGCCGTATGATCCGCGACTTCTCGCCCCAGGCGCTCAGCGCCGGCCTGCTCGCCAGTTTCGTCGGTTTCGCCAGTTCCTTCGCGGTAATTCTGCGCGGGTTGATCGCGATGGGCGCGGACCCCGGCCAAGCCGCCTCCGGCCTCATGGCGCTGTCGATTGCCATGGGCCTGTGCGGCATCGTGCTCAGCCTGTGGCGGAGGATGCCGATCAGCGTCGCATGGTCGACACCGGGCGCCGCCCTGCTGGCGACCACACCGATAGCCGAGGGTGGCTTCGCCGGCGCGGTCGGAGCGTTTCTGATCTGCTCGGCGCTGGTCGTGGCGTGTGGCCTGTGGCGGCCGCTCGGACGCTTGGTGGCGAACATTCCTTCATCCCTGGCCAGCGCGATGCTGGCGGGCGTGCTGCTCGGCCTGTGCCTTGCCCCGGTGCGTGCCATCGCCGAAGCGCCGCTGGCCGGCATGTCCATCGTGCTCACCTGGGCCGTGGTCGGCCGCCTTCGCAGGCTGTTGGCGGTGCCGGCTTCGGTGCTGGTCACGCTGGCTTGGGTGGTCTCCGC
>JANXXW010000569.1 GCA_025350425.1 Rhodospirillales bacterium | reverse complement strand
CCGCACCCTCACCGGTCTGGTCGATAGCGACTGCTTTCATCAGATTGGTTTGCTGTTCCCCGCCCGCTGGCTTGACCCAGATACGCCCTGCGTGCTGCCACGCGGAACGCCGGTGGCGCAATGCATTCCCATACTTCGTGAGGAGATAGAGTTGGAATACGGCATAATCGAGGGGGCAAGAGCCGAAGCGTTTGAGCTGGAAGGTGCGGCGATCCTGGCCAAGCCCGGCGTGTATCGGAAGCAGTATCGTGCTCGCCGGGATTAGCCGCTTCACCCTCGCCTTGCTGCTGCTGCTGGGAGCTGAAGCCGGCCATGCACAGCAGCGCCCGCCGATCGGACTTGGTAATATCCCCCATCTCAGTACGGATGATTCCGGGCAATGCGCCGCAGATGTCGTGGTTTGGGCCGATCCCGAGACGGGCTATTTCTATCCAAAATCCAGACTGGAATACGGGCGCAGCAAGGCGGGCACCTTCACCTGCATGAAGGCGGCAATGACCGCCGATTATTGGAATATCAATCCTTTTTCTGCCCTGGGCGGGGCCAAAGCCGGGCGGGAGTTTCCGATCGATCCCGCCTTGCTCGACTGGAGAAGTTGAGACCGCGGTGAAACTGGACGCACCCCGGCCCGCCGCCCTGCTACCACTCCGGAGCCTGACGGCTATGTCTATGGTGTGGGGGCCTGGGCTGCTTGTCATGCTGGCCGACACCGATGTGGGCAACATCGTCACCGCGGCGCAGAGCGGCACTGAATGGGGCTATCGGCTGCTACCGCTGCCGCTGCTGCTGATCGTGCCGCTCTATATGATTCAGGAATTGGCGGTCCGGATCGGGCTGTTTTCTGGCCAAGGCTTCGGCGCACTGGTGCGTACGCATAGTGGCGTGTTCTGGGGCTGGGCCGCGGGAGGCGCCCTGGTGCTGACCACACTCGGCTCGATCGTCACCGAACTTGTGGGGATTGCCGGCGTGGGGGAGATGTATGGCGTGTCGCGCTGGCTGGTGCTTCCGCTGGCGGCCTCCGGCCTGTTGCTGGTGGTGCTATCAGGGCGATACCGTAGGGTCGAACGGGTAGCGGTCGTGATCGGGCTGTTCGAACTGAGCTTCCTGGCCGTGGCCTACACGGCGCACCCTCATCTCGCCGATATCGGCCATGACCTGGCGCACCACAATTTCACGGATCGCCACTCACTCTATCTCAGCGCGGCGCTGATCGGGGCGACGTTCAATCCCTGGATGATTTTCTATCAATCGTCGGCCTTGGCGGAGAAGCAGCTCGGACCCGAGGCCTATACCGCTGCCCGGTGGGATACAGGCATCGGCGCCACGCTCACCCAGATCCTCACGGCCTCAGTGATCATCGCCGCCGCCGCGACACTCGGCCTGCACAAAGCGGGCGTCCCAATCGATAGCGTGGGAGAGATCAGCGAGGCTATGACGCCGTTGCTGGGTGAGTTCACAGGCCGGCTGGTGTTCGGCGCCGGCGTCGTGGGCGCGGCGGTGGTGGCAGCCATCGTCTGCTCCCTGGCCCTTGCTTGGGGGTTGGCCGATGCTGCGGGCGTTGGCCAGGGCGGGGATGATACCTTGCGCCGCCGCTGGTTTCTGGTGTCGTACGGGGCTGGTGTGGTGGGCGCGACGGTCCTGGTGCTGCTTTCGCCGGACCTCATTTGGCTCACGATTGCCATGCAGGTGATCAATGCAGTGCTGATGCCGCTGGTGGTGGGCCTGTTGGTGGTCTTGGCCGCCCGGCACCTGCCACCGGCAGCGCGGCTGCAGGGGAGTTACTTTTACGCCGTGGCCGGCACGGCCGCCGTAGTCTGCGCAATCGGGCTCATCAGTGCATTGGCGGGAGTTTCGTGACTGACACCTTGGGCATACTGGCAAGCCTTGGCGTGATCCTGCAAATCTTCGTCATCGACCTGTTGCTAAGTGCGGACAACGCACTGTTGATCGCGATGGCAGTGCGGCGATTACCGCCAGATCATATCCAGATCGCCACGGTAGTCGGCACGCTGGGCGCCATCGTCTTGCGCCTTATCATGGCTGTGGTGGTGCTGTTTCTGCTGGACGTGCCGTATCTGAAGGCCGCCGCTGGATTGATACTGCTGGTGATCGCGCTGCGGCTGACCCTCGAACGCGCCGATCCGGACACAGGCCCGGCGCGAATTCTATCCCGCAGCACCTGGCACTCCGGGTTATTGGGTGCGGTGGCGACGATCGTCATCGCCGACGCAGTAATGAGCCTGGACAACATCGTAGCGATAGCAGCGCTAGCCAATGGCAGCCTGATGCTGCTCGGCCTCGGCTTGGCGTTCAGCATTCCTATGCTGATTTATGGCAGCGTCATGATCCGGCGTTTCCTCGCCGCCAATCAGGGTCTGATCCTATTGGCAGGGATGTTCCTCGGCTGGATTGCGGGCGGTATTGCAGTCTCGGACCGATGGGTTGCACCCTGGATCGCATCCGGCGCGCCGGCACTGGGCTTCGTGGTGCCGCTTGCATGCGCGGTATTTGTTTTGTGGGAAAACCGTATTCTGGCGAAAACACGATGAACAGGAAGCTGTAATGCCGGACACGTATGAGGAGGATTGGCCGGCGCCGATCATTCTTCCACAGACGATCGACGCGCTATTCCGCCAAGCGCCCCCGATACCTGCACCGGCCGCACCGCCCAAGACCGCCCCGCCCAAGACCGCCCGGCGCGGCATCCCAGCCCAGGCGGTATTCGCCGCACTGGTGCTTATCACCGCCGTCTGGGGTGCCAGCGGCTTCTATAAGGTGGAGCCCGACCAGGTCGGCGTGGTGCTGCGCCTGGGCCGCTGGGTCGCCACGCGCAGCCCCGGCCTCAACTATCACTGGCCGTACCCGATTGAGACAGTCCTGCTGCCCCGGGTCACCCTGGCCAACCAGCTCAAGATCGGGAACGGCGCCGTGACGCCGATGCTGACCGGGGACGAAAATATCGTCGAGGCCACCGCCGCTATCTTCTGGCGCATCAACGATCCAGTGAAATACCTGTTCAACGTCACCGACCCCGAGGCCGTCGTTCGCATCGCCGGGGAGAGTGCGGTGCGCGAGGTGATCGGCTTCAACCCAATTCAGGCCGGGCTCTCGGATCAGCGGCAGAAGATTGCCGACGAAGCGCGGGAGCGGCTGCAGAAGCTGCTCGATAGCTATGACATGGGTGTCACTGTGACAGGCGTCCAACTGCAGCGCGTCGACCCACCCACCGCCGTGATCGACGCTTTCAATGACGTGCAGCGCGCCCGCGCCGACCAGGAACGGGCACGTAACGAAGCCGAGGCCTATGGGCGTGATATCCTACCGCGCGCCCGTGGCGAGGCCGAGCGGATCAAGCAGGAGGCGCAGGCCTACCGGCATCAGGTGGTCAACGTCGCCACGGGCGACGCCGCGCGGTTCTCTACCCTCGATGAAGCCTACCATGAGACGCCGAAGATCACCGGACGGCGCCTCTATCTGGACACGATGGAGGAAGTCCTGCGGTCCGCCAGCAAGATCATCCTCGATCCCTCAGGGGCGGTCGGGTCAAAGCTGGTACCATATCTGCCGCTCTCGACCTTACCGGCCGCACCACCCGTACCGGCTGCACCAGGGAGGACGCCATGAAGCTCCAACACGTCCTGTTGGGAATGGCCTGCGCGGTCGCTGCCGGATCGCTCGCGGTATCGAGCCAGTTCACGGTGACGCAGACCGAGCAGGCGCTGCTCGTGCGCCTTGGCAAACCGGTCCGCACGGAAACGCAGCCGGGGCTCAACTTCAAGATCCCGCTAATCGATAGCGTCGTGCTGTACGACAAGCGGCTGCTGCCGCTGGAGTCGGGGGTAGATCAGATTATTCTGGGCGACCAAAAGCGCATCGAGATTGAGACGTTCTCGCTGTTCCGCATCAATGATCCGCTGCGCTTCTTTCAATCCGTGGGCACCGTAGAACAGGCGCGGTCCCAGCTCTTGCAGATCGTCAGTACCACGGTCCGGAAGCAACTCGGCCAGGTGGCGCTCCCGGCGCTGCTGACCGCCGAACGGGATGAGATCACCGCCCAGCTTCGCA
>JANXXW010000550.1 GCA_025350425.1 Rhodospirillales bacterium | reverse complement strand
GCAATTGCCGCCGATCCGCACCCGCGCCAGTGTTGAGGCGCTGGATCTCGCGATGCTGCCGGGCCGGATTGCGCCAATTCAGAAAAGCCTGCGTTTGGTAAAAAGCCAGCTCGATGAGCAGGCGTTGATCTGTTTCGCCGGGGCTCCGTTCACCGTCGCCTGCTATATGATCGAGGGTGGCGGCTCCAAGGATTTCCACGCCACGCGTTCAATGGCGCATGGCCATCCGGCATTGTTCGACGCCCTGATGCAGACCGTGGAGACAGCGACGATCGCGTTTCTTTCGGCACAGATCGAGGCGGGCGCCGATGTCGCGATGTTATTCGACAGCTGGGCAGGTATTTTGTCGCCACGGTTATTCCGCCGCCACGTCACTGAACCCGCCATCAGGATTGTGGCCGCCCTGCGCGCCCGCCACCCGGATACGCCGCTGATTGGCTTCCCGCGCCTTGCCGGCACGATGATCGGCGACTATGCGGAACGCACAGGCTTCAACGCGGTGGCAATGGATACCGGGTCTGATCCGGCTGTGGTTCGCCGCCTGGTGCCGGAAGGCATCGCCTTGCAGGGCAATCTGGATCCGCTGGCCCTGCTGGCCGGTGGTGAGACGATGCGGGCCGAGACGGCAGAGTTGTTGGACGCGATGCGCGGGCGACCATTCGTATTCAACCTCGGCCACGGCATTGTACCGCAAACCCCGCCCGAGCATGTGGCGCAACTCGTCGCCCAGGTGCGCGCGGCATGAGCAAGCCAAAGGTTGCCGTAGTGCTGTTCAACCTCGGCGGGCCGGACAAGCCGGAGAGCATCCGGCCGTTCCTGCTCAACCTGTTCACCGACCCCACCATTCTGCGCGTGCCGTTTTTCGTAAGGCCGATCCTGGCCCGGATCATTGCCTGGAAGCGCGTCAAGCCGGCTACCGAAAACTACGCCATCCTGGGCGGTAAATCCCCGCTGCTGGAGCTGACGGTGGAACAGGCGCGTGCGCTGGAGCAGACGCTGCCGGAGTGGGAGGTTCGCTGCTTCACCGCGATGCGCTACTGGCATCCGTTCAGCCTGGAAGTGGCGAAGGAAGTGCGGGACTGGGACCCGGACGACGTGGTCCTGATCCCGCTTTATCCGCACTACTCCACCACCACGACCGGCAGCTCGCTCACCGCTTGGCGGGAGGCCTCGGCCAAGGTGGGATTGGTCAAGCCCGTCAGCTCGTTGTGCTGCTATCCCGCGGACCCCGGTTTCGTGGCTGCTACCGCCGCCATCGTCCAGCGCAGCTATGATGAGGCGCGAGCGAAATTGGACCCAGCAATCCCGCTGCGGGTGCTGTTCTCGGCCCATGGGTTGCCTGAAACGATCGTGAAGAACGGCGATCCCTATCGGTTCCAGATCGAACTCACGGTGAAAGCGGTTTGCGCCAAACTCGACGTCCCGGACCTCGACCATCGCGTCTGTTTCCAGTCCCGCGCCACGCCGCAGCAATGGATCACGCCGTCGACCGAGGTTGAGATCGAGCACGCCGCGGCGGACAAGGTGGCCGTGCTTGTTGTGCCCATCGCTTTCGTGTCGGAGCATTCGGAAACGCTGGTGGAGCTCGATGTCGAGTATCGCGAATTGGCGGAGAAGCAGGGCGTGCCGGGCTATTTCAGGTCGCCCGCCCAGAACAGCGACGCGGGGTTCATCGAGTCCCTCGCCAATTTGACCCGAACCACCCGGGCGCGCGGCGTGGGGCTGCACAGCTATGTCGGACCTGGCGTCTGTCCCAAAACGCACCGGGATTGCCCCCACATCCGGGCGTGCTCCGTCAAGGCAGCGGCATGACAGGCCAGGAGTTGATGCAGGGTCGGGCCCACCCCCTCCGGCTCGTGATCTTTGATTGCGACGGCGTGATCGTGGACAGCGAGGCGATCGCCAACCGCATCACCTCCGCCTCGCTCACCGCCGAAGGCTGGCCGATGACGCCGGCGGAGGCGGAGGGATTTTTCCTCGGCATGACGTTGACCGACATGGTGCCGGTGATCGAGGCCCGGATCGGCCGTCCGCTGTCCGCTGCGTGGAAGCCGAACCTGATGCGCGCGCTGGTCGAGGCGCTGTCCCGCGACGCGGTGCCGATCGCGGGCGCGGTGGAAGCGATGCAGGCGGCCAGCGAACTAGGGCTTCCATGGCGCATAGCCTCCAATTCCTCCCACGAGGAGATGCGTGCCAAGTTCGCTCGATTGGGCATCACCGACCTCGTGGCTGGCCGCGTGCACAGCCACCGCGATGTGGCACGGGGTAAGCCGGCACCAGATCTGTTCCTCGCCACTGCCATGGCGGAGGGGGTGCCGCCTGTCGGGTGCGTGGTGATCGAGGACAGCGTGCCCGGCTCGCGGGCAGCCGCAGCCGCGCTTATGGACTGTCTCGGTTATGCCCCACACGGCCATGACGCACCGCTGATCGCGGAAGGTGCGGTGCCGTTTCGTTCAATGTTTGAGTTGCCGGCCCTGTTCGCCGCTGGCATGAAGGCCGGCACATGACGCTCGATTTCCTGGGGCCGTTCTATCTTTGGACCAAGTCCCTTCACGTTATCAGCGTGATCGCCTGGATGGCTGGCATTTTCTACCTGCCGCGCCTGTTCGTGTATCATTGCAGCATGGCGCGCGGCTCGGCCGAGAGCGAGCGTTTCAAGGTCATGGAACGCCGGTTGCAGAAGCAAATCATGAGCCCGGCGATGCTGGCGACGTGGTTTTTCGGGGTTCTGCTGGTTCTGACGCCGGGAGCGGTCGATTGGACTGCAGGGTGGTGGCACGTAAAGCTGACGGCAGTGGTGCTGATGACTGGCTTCCAGGGCGTTTCGGGCAAATGGCGGCGGAATTTCATGGAGGACCGCAACGTAAAGCCGCACACCTACTACCGGGTGGCGAACGAAATACCGACGGTGTTGATGGTGGTGATCGTCATCATGGCTATCGCGATGCCATTTTGACCGCTCACGTCATTAAACGCCCCGACGGCTTTGAGATCAGCGACGTGACGGCACGGCTGGATCTCCCGTTTGTCCATGGGTTTCTTTCGGAATACACTTACTGGGCAACCGGCCGGACGTTGGAGACTGTCGCGCGCAGCGTCGCGAACAGCGTATGCCTTGGGGTATACGACCCGTCCGGTGCGCAGGTGGGGTTCGGCCGCATGGTGACGGACCGCACGACGACGGCGCATCTGACCGACGTGTTCATTTCGTCTGGGCATCGCGGCCTTGGGTTAGGCAAGGCGCTGGTAGGCGCAATGCTCAGCCATCCCGACCTCGTGACGGTGCGGCGGTGGACGCTCTCGACCATGGACGCGCATGCCATCTATGCCGCGTACGGGTTTACCGCGATGGTGGATCCGGAGCAGCAGATGATGCGGATGCTGCCGAGGCCCTGAAGGCTGGGCATTGACGCCTTCGCAGCGGCTGCATAGTCTCGTCTACACATGGCCCACAACTTAGGCCATGGCATCGCACCCTCCCCTTCGCGGGTATGCCGACCTTCAGTCGCGCGCGTCCTTTCCGGATGAACCCGCTCCCCTGATCTTCTCCGTCTCCGGCTCCCGGGGGCAATACTCCAAGGCGAACAAATGCACCTTGCCGAACTGAAGGCAAAAGCGCCGGCTGATCTGCTCAGCTTTGCGGAAAACCTGAACATCGAGAACGCGTCCAGCTTGCGCAAGCAGGACATGATGTTCGCGATCCTGAAGAACCTGGCCGAGAACGATCAGGCCATCCACGGCGAGGGGACGTTGGAAATCCTCTCCGACGGTTTTGGCTTCCTTCGCTCGCCCGAGAGCAACTTCCTGCCCGGGCCGGACGACATCTACATTTCCCCGTCCCAGGTCCGCCGCTTCGCGCTCCGGATGGGAGATTCGGTCGAGGGCCAGATCCGGGCGCCCAAGGACGGCGAGCGCTATTTCGCGATGTTGAAGGTGAACACCATCAACTTCGAGCCGCCCGAAATGGTGAAGCACCGCATCAACTTCGACAATTTGACGCCGCTTTACCCCGACCAGCGCCTGAAAATGGAGATCGAGTACAACGAGCCGCCGCCCAAAGGGCAGACGCGCGACATGATTCCGCGCATAATCGACCTCGTCTCCCCTATCGGCAAGGGCCAGCG
>JANXXW010000531.1 GCA_025350425.1 Rhodospirillales bacterium | reverse complement strand
GAAGGCCGGCAGCCGCGCGCCCGTCAGCATCCGTCCAACGACCGCATAGAGTGAGGCAGAGCCGGTTCCTCCCAAAAGCGCGAACTCCAGCACGCGGCCGCTGCGGTCGACGGTGAACCGGGCCAGCGCGCTGCCTTCCTTGCCCCGCTGCCGGGTCTCGTCCGGGTAGGTCTTGTGCGACTGTAGCCACGGGGACACCGCGCCTTTCCAACCTGCGGTGACTTCAGGTCCGGGCGGTGCCGCAGGGGGCGGGATGCTGGCTGGTGCTGGAGCAGGACCGCCGCATCCGCAACCAGCCAGAACAGCACGGTCAAGGCCGAACGGTCGAACTACTACGACGCCGGCATCAGCCAGGTTGTCGCGCTTGGCCTGACGGTCAGCGTAGACGCCTACTGCAAGCAGGCCAAGAACCTGATCGATGAGGGCCAGTTCGGCGCGCCGATCGTCCTCACGGCCTTCAACTACGCCAGAGCCCACGTCAACGGCATCGAGCTGTGCGCAACCTAGGAGCGCGGCCCGTGGTCATTCTACGGCAATCTCGCCTATTCGCGGGCGATCGGGAAAAACATCGTTTCGTCGCAGTTCAACTTCAGCCCCGACGACCTCGCCTATATCAGCCAGCACACCACAAGTGCTGAACGGACGCGGACTTCCGACCTACGCCGTGCTCAATCTGTCGGTCGTTCAGAAGCTGAATATAGGCGTCGGGAAAGGCACCGAGCTACGACTGGGGGTACTGAATGTCACGGACGCAAAGTACGAGATCCGCGACGGGACGGGTATCGGCGTCGGCGCACCGCAGTAAGGCCTGCGGCGTGCGGTACTCGCGGGTCTCGCACAGAAATTCTGAGGTAAGAAACCTGAGAGCCTGTGTCTGAACGAATCCGGAGCGACTTCTCCCGATCTTTGCTTCGCCGTTCCGGTAGAAATCTGATTGTACAAAAACCGGACGTGGCCGCGTCAGCTAGCGTTCCCGTCTCGTGCGGGCTTGGTAAGGATGGCGCTGGCGATGACGTCGGAGAGGTAATCGGCGCATGTTGTGAACGGGGGTTGATTGTGGAGCCATGCGAGCGCGTCCACCAACGCGTACAGGTCCGTGCCGTCAATATCGGCGCGCGCCCTGCCCCTGGCCTGAGTGCGGACAAGGAGGTGCGTGTCAGCTGCTTTCATTGCAACCTATGACGCGTGGAGCGCGGAGTCCGGCTCAACTGTGGCAGCCACTATCGACGCGGCTCTTGCTCGCAAAGTGGCCGGCGTGCGCCTATTGGCCGGTAGGCAGGGCGTATACCCCGAAGATGTAGGGATGCGTGTATAGCAACAGCCCCCACACGACTGCCCCGACCAGGACGGGCCGCAGCAACTCGGCCGGCGCGAAGCGGTTGCGCCCGGCGGCGATGGCAGCGAAAGGAATGATCGAGGTAGCGCGGGCATACGCGGCGAAGCGGGCCGGGTCGCGCCCAGCGATCTTGGCGTCGATCGAGGGCATCCCCAGCAGGGCAGTGACCGCGAACGCCCCGAAGAACAGCGTTGCCGCGACATTACCGTTGGACGCGATATGGCACACGCCCCAAAGCGCGAACGACCACAGCATCGGATGGCGAGTGACGCGGAACATGCCGGTGGCCTCGCGGTCCAGCGCCTTCTCCTGTCCGACCGATGTCGCATTAGGGGTTAGCACACTGCCCGCGAACAGCACGAAGGCGACGAGCATCGCCGCCACGACCAGCCAACCGCCGGCAGCGGGCAGCTGCCACAGCGGCACGTAAGGCGCTGATTTCCACGTGATTACCAGCAACGAGATCGCTACTACGGATACGAGAGAGAACGCGCCACGGAAACCATTATCACCAAGTTGGCCCGCCAGCCGCCCGCGCACGGCAGTGCCGGCGATGCCGACATGGACGCCAACCCAGAGCAATGCCGTCAGGACAAGAAAGGTCATGCATCATCTTGCGGCGCGAAGCCGTGGCTTGCCAATAGAGCGAATGATCATTGCCGGGGCAATCGGGTAAAAGAGTGTATGACAACCCGCCCAAGTGCTGGATACATGCCAATTCTCGGTTCATTGGATGGCGATGGGTTAGAGCGGGACGCGCTTAGGCTGAAGCATATTCTGAGTCGACGAGGCAGCGCTGGCATCGGTATCAGTCTCGAAGCCTGTCAGGTGACGCCCTGCGCGAGTTGCTTCGCGGCCTGCGTGGCACAGCACCCTGAAGTCGCCTTCAAAGCTCGCTCGTCCATGTCCCCGGAATGTCGGGCAAGCCTCGTCGTAACCAAAAGCAGCACCGCCATGTCATGCCCCGCTCCGTCGGAAACTGCCAGGATCGACACCCGCCACGCGATAGGATAGCCCGAACGCAATGGTCCGTCCTGGTGACGCCAATTTTCAGCAACGCGGCGAATGGCTGCGATCGCTGGTGCGCCCTTTACTGGTGATCATCCCCCTGCTCGGGCTGATCGGCGGCTTTGGCGTGCGTCTCCTGGGCGTGGATCAGATTGGAGGCTGGCTCTGGAGCGCCGCCACCATTCCCGTCCTCCTGGCACTTGTCATACAGATCGTCACCAGCCTGTCGCGTGGCGAGGTCGGCCTCGACATCGTCGCGGCGCTGTCCATGACCGGCGCGCTGATCTTCGGCGAGCATCTGGCGGCTGTTGTGGTCGCGTTGATGTATGCGGGAGGGCAATACCTCGAGACCTTTGCGGAGGGTCGTGCCCGGCGCGAGATGACGAAGCTGTTGTCGCGCGTGCCGCGCACCGCGCTCAGGCACCGGGATGGTGTCCTTGAGGAAGTCGGCCTGGAGACGCTTCGGCCCAGGGATCGGATCATGGTGCGTCACGGCGAGGTCGTCGCGGTTGATGGCGTGGTCGCCAAGGGTGTCGCCGTGCTCGACCGGTCGGCGCTGACCGGCGAAGCCCTGCCTATGCAGCAGCACGAGGGCGAAGCGGTCCTCAGCGGCTCTACCAATGCCGGCGACGCCTTCGACCTGATCGTATCCTTGCGGGCCGAGGAGAG
>JANXXW010000477.1 GCA_025350425.1 Rhodospirillales bacterium | reverse complement strand
GTCGTGGTTCGCCTGGATTCAGCTGGAAGAATTCAGCGCCATCCACAACCTGCCTTTCGCGACGCTCGCGGATGGCTTTGGCGGCCTCGGCGCGGAACTCAAATTCAACAGCCCGGCGCATGTCGCCCAGCTCACCCGGCTGCTCGACATGGCGAAGGAGGGCACGTTCAAATACGCCGGTCGCGACAGCACGCCAGACCCGCTATTCTATTCGGGTCAGGCCGCGATCGGCTTCGGCTCCTCCGCCGGTCGGGGCGATATCGTGCGCAACGCCAAGTTCAAATGGGCTCCGGCGCTGATCCCCTACAACCCGGAACTGATCAAGACCCCGAACAACACGATCATCGGCGGCGCCAGTCTGTGGACGATGACCACGCCGAGCCGCACGCCAGTCGAATATAAGGCCGTCGCGCGTTTCCTGGAATTCATCGGGCGGCCCGAGCAGGATGCCAGATACCACCAGGATACCGGCTACGTCCCGGTTACCCTCGCAGGTGCGGCCCTTTCGGAGAAGCAAGGATACTATACCAAGAGCCCTGGCGCCGACATGGCGGTGAAATCACTCACGCGCGGCACCATCACCGAGAACTCGAAGGGGCTACGCCTCGGCCGCCTGCCGGAGATCCGGAACATCGTCTACGAGGAGGTCGAAAAGGGGCTGCAGGGGCAACAAACCGCCCAGCAGGCGCTGGACAGCGCAGTTTCACGCGGCAACCGCGTGCTGCGTGATTTCGAAAAGGCGGTGAAGACCTGATTGGCGCACGCCGCTTGGCCTGAGGGACCTACGGCCCGATGGAGCGGCGCACGATCTTCCCAGGCTGGCGCCTGCCAGTATTGCTGGTCATGCCCCAGCTAGCGCTCACCTTCGTTTTTTTCCTCTGGCCTGCCGGTCAGGCGATCTGGTCGAGCATGACTCGGGCGGACCCGTTCGGCATCCGCACCACATTCGTCGGTCTGGAGAACTTCACCGACCTGTTCACCGATCCGCTATATCTCGACTCAGTTGGCCGCACGGTGGTGTTCTGCGCAGCGGTCTCCGCTATCGCGCTCGCACTGGCGCTGGCGCTGGCCACGGCGGCCGATCGCGAAATCCGTGGCCGGGGTCTGTATCGCTTCATGCTGATCTGGCCCTATGCAGTGGCACCGGCCATCTCGGCCGTGTTGTGGATTCTGCTGCTGCATCCGCAAATCGGCCTAGTCGGGCACTGGCTCAATCGCATCGGCGTCGCGTGGGACTACAAGCTGAACGGCACACAGGCGATGCTGGTGGTCATTCTGGCAAGCGCCTGGAAGCAGATCAGCTACAACTTCATCTTCCTGCTCGCCGGGCTGCAATCCATCCCGAAATCGATCATTGAAGCGGCGCGGCTCGACGGCTCGAAGGGGTTCTTCCGTTTCCGTACCGTGGTCCTACCGCTGCTGATGCCGACGGTGTTCTTCCTGGTGATCGTCAACCTCGTCTATGCCGCGTTCGAAACCTTCCCGACCGTACTGGCGCTGACCCAGGGTGGTCCGGGTAAATCCACCGAGACGCTGGTGGTCAAGGTCTATCGCGACGGCGTCATCAATCTCGATGTCGGCTCCTCCTCGGCGCAATCGGTGGTGCTGATGGCAGCCGTGATCCTGCTGACGGCGGTGCAGTTCCGCTTTCTCGGCAAGCGGAGCGGTGAATGAACGGGCGTGTCGATTGGACCGCTCATACCGTGCTGGCCCTCGGCGTGCTGCTGTTTATCCTGCCGGTGTGGCTACTGGTGGCGGGATCGACGCTTGATCCCGCCGCCATCTCACGCGGCGAATTGTCGTTCATTCCCGATTTCCGCAATCTCGGGGTCTACGCGAGGGTATTGACCGAGGGCGCGCCCGGCGTCGGCCCGGTCTGGCGCCTGATGCTGGTCTCCGCCGGCATGGCGCTGACAATCGCCACGGGCAAGATCGTGATCTCGATCCTGTCCGCGTATGCCGTCACGTTCTTCCGTTTCCCGTTCCGCATGGTCGCTTTCTGGATCATTTTCATCACGTTGATGTTGCCGGTAGAGGTGCGG
>JANXXW010000475.1 GCA_025350425.1 Rhodospirillales bacterium | reverse complement strand
CTTGGCCCGCGTGCTTGCAGCAGCCGGGGTGCGCGTTGCCGCCCATATCATCCTCGACGGCCGCGACACCGCCCCCCGCTCGGCCGGCGCGGCGGTCGCGCGGTTGCAGGCCGCCATGCCCGGCGTGCCGATCGCCAGCGTGTCCGGCCGCTACTACGCCATGGACCGCGACAAGCGGTGGGACCGGGTGGCAAAGGCCTACTTCGCCATGGCCGAGGCGGAAGGTCCAGTGTTCGCCGACGCCGCCAGCGTGATCGACGACGCCTATGCCCGCGATGTCACCGACGAGTTCGTCCTGCCCGCCGTCGTCGCCGGCTACCGCGGCATGTCGGACGGCGACGGCGTTCTGTGCTTCAACTTCCGCGCGGACCGCGTGCGCGAAATTCTGGGCGCCCTGGTCGATCCCGCGTTCGACGGCTTTGCCCGCCCGCGCACGATCGCGTTCGCCGCCTGCCTCGGCATGACCCGCTACAGCGATGACCTCGCCCCCTACATCGCCGCCGTTTTCCCGCCCCAGACCATGCAAAACCTGCTGGGCGACGTGGTGGCCGCTGCTGGCAAGACCCAGCTTCGTATGGCGGAAACCGAGAAGTATCCTCACGTCACCTATTTCCTGAACGGCGGCGACGAGACGCAACGTCAAGGCGAGACGCGCGAGATGGTGTCCTCTCCGAAGGTCGCCACCTACGATCTACAACCGGAGATGTCGGCGCCCGAACTCTGCGACAAGGCGGTCGCAGCCATCGCTTCCGGCCGGCACGACCTGATCGTGCTGAACTTCGCCAACGCCGACATGGTTGGCCATACCGGCAACCTCCAGGCCGCCATCTCGGCGGTGGAGACGGTGGACGCCGCCCTCGGCCGTATTGCCGCCGCCATCGCGGCCCGCCACGGCGTGCTCCTCGTCACCGCCGACCACGGCAACGCCGAATTGATGCGTGACCCCGCCACCGGCGGTCCGCATACGGCCCATACCACCAACCCGGTTCCGGTCTTTCTCGTTGGAGGTCCCGGAACCCTGCATGACGGTCGCCTCGCCGACGTGGCGCCGACGCTGCTGGCCCTTATGGGCATTCCACAGCCCCCGGAAATGACCGGCCACAACCTCGCGTGAGAATGGCGGGCGTTCTCGCTTTCGCAACGCTGCTCGCGGGCGCGGCGCCCGCACCAACCCAGCAACAGTTGCGGGAGAGCGAGCGTGCCCGAACCGCCCTGATCCAGGCGCAGCACGACGCTGGCGCCCGCGCCGAAACCGCCCAGGCCGAGGAAATACGTCTAGCGCATGAGCGTGTGGACGCCGCCGCTCGTCTCCGTGGCACCGAAGCCGCCACGGCCGAGGCTGCGTCAGGCGTCGCCGACCTTGCTGCGCGGAGACGAGAGGCCGAGGCTCGCTTGGCCGAGCGCGCCGCCGAACTGGCACCCCTCCTGCCGCTTGCCGAGCGGCTCGCGCTCTACCCGGCCGAAACCCTGCTTGCCGTCCCGCTGTCGATGGACGACGCGGTGCGCGGCGTTCTCGTGCTGCGTGGCATGACTCGCGCCATCGAGGCCGATGCTGCCGAGGTCCGCGCCAAGCAGGCGGAGATCGCCGCGCTGCAACGCCGGATTGATGCCGAACTCCCCCGTCTCGCCGCCGCCGAAGCCGCCCAGGCCCAGGAGGCCGGCCTGCTCGATCGCCGTATCGCCGCCACGCGCGACAACCGCCGCGTCGCCGAGGATGCCGGGGCAGATGCCGCCCGCCGCGCCGCCGCCGAGGCCAGCCACGCCGACAGCCTGCGCGCCGCCATTGCCCGCATCGAGGTCGAAACCCGCGCCGCCGATGCCCGCGCTGCGGAAGTCCGGACCGCCGAAGTCCGGACCCGTGCCGAGACGCTCGCCCAGCCCCACCCGCGCCGTGAGGCGCTCGCCCGCCCCGCCGCCCCCGAGGTGATCCCGGCCATCGCGCGCGGTGCGATGACATCGCCGGTCTCGGGGTCCGTCGTCCGCAGCTTTGGCGAAGCGACCGACTCCGGCCTCGCGACCGGCATCTCCTACCAAGCTTCGCCAGCCGCCCGCGTTGTCTCGCCCTGCGGGGGGCGTGTGGTCTTCGCACAACCATTTCGCAGCTTCGGCCAGTTGATCATCGTGGATTGCGGCGGTGGCGACCACATTGTGCTCTCGGGACTGGACCGGCTGGATGTCACCGTTGGCCAGCGGGTGCTTGCGGGCGAACCCGTGGGCGTCATGCCTGCGTGGGACCCACGCGGTCCCGCCGCGCGACCGCTGCTTAAATTGGAACTTCGCCGGGGCGGATCGCCGGTCAACCCCACACCGTTCTTGCACGCGCGCGGCTGAATGCCACCTTGTAATCTCTCGGATGCCCAGCGGTAATGTCAGCCAAAGCATTTTGAGCCAAAGTGGCGTAAATGGCGGATCGCGCCAAAAGGAACTCGCAGGATGAAGTTACGTACGGGGCTGTTGCTGGGTGTCGCCTTCGCTGCCGGTTTAACCATCGGGCCAGTCTCCAACCAGCTCGCCCAACGCTATGGCATCCAAATTCTGCCGGCGGCCTTTGCCCAGGACGGCAGCAACGGTGAGACATACCGGATGCTGAAACTGTTCGGCGACGTGTTCGATCGCGTCCGTGCCGAGTATGTCGAGCCGGTCAACGATCGTGACCTGATCGAAAACGCCATCAACGGCATGCTCACCGGCCTAGACCCGCACAGCAACTATATGAATGCCAAGAGCTACGGCGATATGCAGGTGCAGACCCGTGGCGAGTTCGGCGGCCTCGGCATCGAGGTCACGCAGGAAAACGGCTTCATCAAGGTGATCAGCCCGATCGACGACACCCCGGCCAGCCGGGCCGGCGTGAAGCCTGGCGACCTCATCCTGGCGCTGGATGGCAAGACCGTCCAAGGCCTCAGTCTGAACGACGCGGTGGACAAGATGCGCGGCCCTGCCAACAGCCGCATCAAGCTTACCATCAAGCGCGGCGGCAACGACCAGCCGCTCGAACTCAGCATGAACCGGGAAGTCATCAAGGTTCAGGTGGTGAAGTCGCACATGGAAGGCACCGATATCGCCTACATCCGAATGACGGGATTCACCGAGCAGACCGATAATGGATTGCGTAAGGCCATGCAGTCCCTCCGCCAGCAGGCCGGCGACCACCTGCGCGGCGTGATCCTCGACCTGCGCAACAACCCCGGCGGCCTGCTCGATCAGGCGGTCGCCGTATCCGACGACTTCATCGACCAGGGCGAGATCGTCTCCACCCGCGCCCGCCATCCCGAGGACAGTCAGCGCTGGAATGCCAAGGACGGCGACATCACCGGCGGTCTCCCGTTGGTCGTGCTGACCAACGGCGGTTCCGCCTCGGCCAGCGAGATCGTCGCCGGTGCGTTGCAGGACCATCGTCGCGCCATCCTCGTCGGCACCCGCACATTCGGCAAAGGGTCGGTTCAGACCGTCATTCCGCTGGAAGCCAACGGCGCTATGCGGCTCACCACGGCCCGATATTACACGCCGTCAGGCCGCTCGATCCAAGGTCTGGGGATCACGCCCGATATCGAGGTCCATTCGAGCCGCACCGAGACGCCGCATTTCGGCCCCGAGCGTGAGGCCGACCTGAACCGCGTGTTGCTGAACACTGGCGGCACCCCCCAGCAATCGGCGCCCGCCCGTAACGACCTGCCGCCGATCGCGCGGGACATACCGAAGCTGCCCCCCGAGGGCTTTCCAACCTACGACCAGACCAAGTCTGACACCGACTTTCAGCTCCAGCAGGCGCTCGCCGTCGTGCGGGCAATGCCGGTGAGCAAGCGCGCCTCACGCTAGCTGCAACTTCGGGAGCGACATCTGGATGGCCGCGAGCAGCCGTCGCGCGGGTCGCGCGCTCGCGGCCTTCTGGATTATCGTGCTCACCGGGACGGCGCTGGGCGCGGGCACCCTGCAAATTCTCGGTCCAATGGCGCCAGAGGCCGGGGGGGCAGAAACGCCTCGTGAGGTGACTGTGCAGAGTTATCATGAAGCCGCAGCCCAATCGCCTATCGTCCCGGAGCCGCCGCGTCAGTCCACTCCTGCCGCGTCGGCCCCGCTCAAACCCGGCGCGCCTGTGCCCGCGCCACAGGCGGCAATGCTGGAAACGCCCATCGGTGGTGCGCCCGCCGGACTGCCCCAGGTAGGCCCGGACGGTCGCAAGCCCATGCACGCCTACGCCGCAGGTGTCGATCCCTATGACGGCCGACCGCGCATTGCCCTGCTGTTCGGTGGCATTGGCCTTTCCGAAAGCGACAGCGAGGACGCCCTGCATTCTCTGCCTGCCGCAATCTCGTTCGTGGTCTCGTCATACGCTGCGAAACCCGACCACCTGCTGGCCGACATTCGCGCGGCCGGTCACGAGTTCCTCGTGGCGCTGCCGATGGAGCCGCGCAACTATCCGCTCGACGATCCCGGCAACCAAGCCCTGCTGACCAGTGCCACTCCCGCCCAGAACGCCAAGCGGCTGGATTGGTCGCTGTCTCGTTTCGCCGGCTACGCCGGTGTCACCAACGCAGCCGGCAATTTGCGCGGCGAACGCTTCGCTGCTGGAGGCCAGATGACGGCGGTGCTGCAAGCCCTGGCGCGACGCGGGCTGTTCTATATCGATTCCGGCACCGCCAGACCCGCCGACGCGCCGCCTTCCATGGTGGCCCGTGGCATCGACCTCGTGCTGGACGAGCCCGCCGTCCGTACGGAGATTGAGGCCAAGCTCGCGACCCTGGAGGCCATGGCCCGCGAACGCGGCGCCGTGATCGGCTTCGCCACCCTGCCGCGCCCGGTAACGATCGATCGTATCGCTGCCTGGACGGCCAAACTGTCCGAACATGGCATAGCACTTGTGCCTGTCAGCGCCGTGGCCGCTATGCCGCCCTTCGTGAGCCACTCGCAATGACCGACGACTTGCTCTATCGCCCCAACGTTGGCGCCGTGTTGTTCAGCCGAACGGGCCAGGTGTTCGTTGCCCGCCGCGCGAACCAGCGCGCCGACGCCATCGCCCCTTGGCAATTTCCGCAAGGTGGCATCGACGAGGGCGAGGACCCGCGTCGGGCTGTCCTGCGCGAACTGGAGGAGGAAATCGGCACGGCCAACGCGGAGATCATAGGCGAACACCCGGACTGGCTGCATTACGACCTGCCACCCGAATTACGTGCTCGCCTATGGGGTGGCCGCTTCCGTGGCCAGCGCCAGCGCTGGTTTGCGTTACGCTATCTCGGCACCGACGTGGATATCCACCTCGACCGCCACGAGCACCCTGAGTTCGATGCCTGGCGTTGGGCTGACCTGACCGAGCTTCCCACCCTCGCGGTCCCGTTCAAGCGCCCGATCTACGAGATCCTCGCCCGTTCCTTCGCCTGCTTCACCGATGCAGCCGCGCCACCCACGCATCCTGACCGTTCGCCAGCCAGTCGGCCTCGCTGAGATACCCGTAGCCGCCCATGCCCCAGCTTGTCCCCTTCGAGTTCTGTAGCCAGAACCCAGCCGAATCGTAGCCAACGAGTACGAAGGCGTGGGTGCCGAGCATCGCGCCGGTATAAGGGATCACGCCATCGGCGCCGGTCTGGCGCCAGCCCATGTGAACATCCGCTGTCACATATACGATCCCCTCCCGCCAGATCGCCGCCCGCATCACGCCCATATCCTTGCTGGGCACCCGGTGATAACCGCCCAACGGCCGCAACGCCGCGTCCGCCGCGCGCGCTGGCGTCAGCTCGCGATCGTCGATGTCGGCTTGGTAGGGCCATGCCGCCCAACCGCAAACGCCATG